>CADCNZ010000115.1 GCA_902802935.1 uncultured bacterium
AATAAGAAAGGAACGCCTGCGGATTGGGCTAAATATCTTAGTCCGCAGGCGAGAACTTCATATGACACAGAATGAATTGGCAGAAGCGTCCGGTGTCTCACGAAACCAGATTTCCAGCATAGAGAGAGGTAAAACTAATTTCGGCATGGAAGCGTTGTTTGCAATTGCGGAAGCGTTGGGAGTGGGGTATCAGGAGTTGCTGAAATAAAACGTTTGGTTAACAACGATAGTCTAATATTTACAAAAAAACTGACATATCTAAAATAGCAGTCATAATTGTGGTATAATAAAAAAAGAAAAGGACTATTAAATTATTCAAAGATAACCTTAAAAGTTAAACAACAGAAATACAAGGGATAATCTGGGAGGTGTAAATATGCTACCAGCAGTATTTTTAGCAGGAGCAATTGGCACTGCTGTTTTTGGTGGAAAAAAGTTTATGGACGCATCGGATAACAATGAATTAGCCGAATATTATCGCCAAGAAGCAATTGATTATTATAATGACTCGAAAAGCAAAATGGAGCAACAGCGAGAACAGACCAATAATACCCTTGAAGAATTGGGTAAGGCTCGAGTTATTGCTTGGGGTGGCGAAATGAAACATTTCTTGGATATATACAAGAAATTTAACTTTGACAAAAAAGAGTTGAGCGATATTGGTAATTCATATTCAATCGACTTAAGCGATATAATTAATCAAGACAACCCTATTGAGTCTTTTGAAGATATGCAAAAGCTCTCTCTAAGCGCTAAAGAAATGCTACAGCAAGGTTTTGGTTCATTAGCAGCAGGTACATTGAGTGGTATTGCTGCATATGGCGGGGTTGGCGCACTAGCTACGGCATCAACCGGCACAGCTATTGGCACATTAAGTGGAGCTGCAGCAACTAATGCCACCCTAGCATGGCTAGGCGGAGGATCGCTTGCAACAGGTGGATTAGGCATTGCGGGCGGCACTGCTGTATTGGGCGGAGTTGTTATAGGTCCTTTATTAGCTGTTGCCGGCATTTTTTCTGCATCAAAATCAGAAAAAAGACTTGCGGAGGCTAAGGCGTGGGCAGAAGATGTTGTTCAAAAAGCAGAGCAGATTAATATTATTACATCAAATTTAAATAAAATAGAAAAAATTTGTACTAATTATATAAGTAGTATTGAAAAACAAGTTGGGCACTTTAAGCAGGTGAATTCCGTTTTAGAAAATATTTATGCTTCAGCTTATGAAAAAGCTAATGAGGGTTTGTGGGCAAAAATTTTAAATTTCTTTGGCTGGAAAGTTAAGGTAAAGCCTGCTAATTTATCAGAAGAAGATAAAAATAGGATAAAAGTTGCTTGGATAGAAGCACAAATATTTCAGCAAATTTTAACGCAGAATATTATGGATGAACAGGGTAGCCCTGATGATGATGCGGAAAAGGTTTTGGAAGCAGGAGAAGATAAGTTAGGAGTATTGTTCGCTAACAATTTAAATAACGTTTTTTATTAAAAAAGGAGAGAACAACGATGTTCAATATTTCTGTTGAAGAAGAAAGTGATTTGGTCAAATTGGAGAGATACATTGCGCAAAAGAAAATTGAAAACAGAGAAATTAGGGAAAGAATAAAGATTAGTGAACAGCGTATAGATAACTTTCTTGAAAGAAGAAGACAAATACATGATACTGCGTTGAAGGCTTTAGAATACGCGATGGAAAGGGGAGATGTTCAAATAGCAGAAATAGCAAGCAAAATCCTACAAAACGAATTTGAACAAAATATTGGAGATGTTATTAAAAACAGCTATAGGATTTAGCTAATAAAATCAGCGGTTTAATGACTTAATAAGGAGGAATACGGTATGGTTAATCCTGCGGCTGATCGAGCGACAAAAGAAATGATTACTTCGTCAATAAAATCTGTGAAATGCATTAACAAGGAGGAGAACGGTATGGTTAACCCTGCGGTTGCTATGGTGACGCCAGAAATGATTACTTCGACAATTAAATCTGTGGAATCATGTATAAATAATTGGCAACAAGAAAAGACGAAACGTAAGGCAATAGAGGCAGAATTGACTGCGCGTTTAGAGGTTATCAATAAGAATTACAAGCTGGCAAAACAAAAAATCCAAAATGAACATGAAAAAGAGATGTTATTGCTACAAAAATTAACAGATTTATTGGCGCTACCTAATATTCAAGAAAAAACGGAATTATATACTCAAACTCTAACAGCAATTGCAAATATACATGCTCAAAGCTTGAATGGCAATAGCATCGGAGCAATAGAAGGTAGTTCAACTAAATTTATTGGGCAAAGCAACAATACATAAAGGAGGGGGAGTCATATGGAACCAAACGTCTCTAATAATGTTGAGAAAAAAGAGGAAGATTTCAAAAAAGCAAAAGAAGAAATAAAAAAGGAATTTTATGCAGCTAAGGAACGAGTGGCGCGTGTTCGTGCAGAGGAAGAAGCAAAAAGAGCTGATATTGATAAGAATTTGAGTAACTTTAAACAAGCGATTGATGCACGTGAGAAAGAAGTAGAAGCAGAGCAGGCAAAACGTCATTCTGAACGCATGAGTGAAATTGAAAGTTTGGCAAACCAAATTAGCACAGCTGCAGAACAAATGGATACAAAACAGGTGCTGGATTTGCTTAATAATTTGAGCAAAAAATAAATGAAAGAAGAAAAAATAAGGTTCAAATGCGACATGTGTGGATTGTGTTGCCAAAATTTGAAAGAGGCGCCAATAAGAGCTAAACTTGACCGAGGTGATGGTATTTGTCGTCATTTTGATACAAAAAGCCATATGTGTAAAATTTATAATACACGCCCGGTGATTTGTAATGTTGATAAATTTTACAATCTCTTTCTTAAAAATAAAATGAGTAAAATTTGTTATTATGAATTAAACTATGCAGCTTGTCGGCAACTAAAACACAAATTCAAAAGAACGCTTTGAAAGAAGTTATGACCAGTTTAATGTTAGTAGATTAAAGGAGGAAGAAATCATGGAAGAAGTAAAATGCCCGGAATGCGGGAAACATCTTGGCTATAAGGATACAAGATCCACTTCAACTTCAGCTACTACAACAACCTGTTCGCATTGTGGCGCATATATCAAGTATTGGGTTGAGAATGGACGTGTTGAGATAAGTGTATTGAAGCCACGTAAACGTTAATTGGTACAAAGCTATAATAGATAACAGCAAAAGTGGAAAGCGGCGGTGGAAACCATGAACACATCAACGCTGATACCTGCAATTTGTACTGCGTGTGGTGGGAAATTGATCGTTGACGCTGAAAAAAATGTAGCTACTTGTCCTTACTGCGGCAGCGCTTTTTTTGTTTCTACATATGCGCAGAACAATTGTGAATCGACAGGGGATAATGCATCAATCAATGTTGGCGGTGCAGATGAGGCTGGGAAAGAAACTGGAAATAAGTACAAAGCGATATCCCAGGATGACGTGCTCTGTCGGATAAAATTGGCTCCAGCTTGGTTTTCAACGGAGGATACTTTAGAGCTGACAGGTAAAGAACTAGTGATTTTGGCGGGCGATTATATCAGCCGAGTGTTTAAACTATATAGAATATATGATTTGGATTTTTCAGATTCGCAGATGACTTTTTCATATTTGCCCAAAGGCCTAAGGTACAGCTTTGACCTCGACAAGGATGATTTATCAAATCAACGATTGAGTGTCAAAGGCTTTGTTAGAATGATAGAGGGATTGATTGACCTATTCCCGTGAGGTGGATTGCAATGATGGTAACAGCGGATTTGACAAAAACCGGCGGACGGAGATGTGCGTTTTGCAAGCACTGGTTTGATCCGGCTTGCAGTGCTATTGAACCGGTAAGGCCAAGCATTGGGCTTTGGCATTATGATAATGCTGCCGTCAAACGTTGCGGCAAGGACGGCATGCCGCATAAAAGCTTCGGTACTTGCCGGAAATTTGAGAGCAAGGTATAAAACTCTAAAAAGTAATGATATTAGGTTATTTGTAGACGTGGGAGGGATAACAATGCGTCGTACAGTAACAACAGAAAAAGAATTAGTAAACGCCATTAAAGATGATGAAGTTAGCGAAATTGAAATTACTGGTGAACTTAAGGATAAGGTTTTTAAAATCAAAGCGAAAGGTAAGGTTGCATGGGCTGTAGCATTTGGTGCTATAGCAGTTGTTGTATTAATAGTTGTAACCTCGCCAACGACTGCTGGAACACAAAATCTGTTAGCATTGCCGGCCTTAGCTCCCGCAATTTCTGTACTTGGTGCAGGGGCAACCTTAACTGCTGTAAAAATAGCAGCGTTCGCTGGAGGAGCAGCAGCTTTAACGTACATAAGAGACGATATGAATGTTATCGATCAAGGTCCTAACTACATAGTATTGAAAAAAGAATCTGCTGCAAAGTATTTTTCTAAAGTAGAGAATTTTGATTCTAATAAAGCGGAAACAATGTTTAAGATGGGTAAGGATTATTATGAAGGTACTGGTGGTATGCCAAAAAACAAGGATATGGCAATATACTGTTTAAAGCAAGCTGGTGAAATGGGGTCTGAAGAAGCAAA
>CADCNZ010000116.1 GCA_902802935.1 uncultured bacterium
AAAAAAAAATGCCGATATATATATTACGAAAAGGGATTAAAAAAGAAAATACGGGAAGCAGGGAAAGAAAATGGGATTAAATGTATCAACAACAGTATTTGAAAATCGAGAATATTTAAAAAATGCTGCAAAAAATATTTTGTCACAAAATAATGTTTCTCAAGATTCTGTATCAAAAATAGTTGATAGGACAGTTTTTGATATAAAAGAAAGCTATGTAAACCCTCAATTGTCAGTTATAAAAGCAGCTACACAAATTAGTGTAAATTCAACTTTGAATGAAACTTTAAAATATTTAAAATCTCACGCTAATAATAAATCAATAAAAAAGCCGGTACTCGGTGAGTTGTGGAACATTCTTTCTGCTAATAATGAAAGTTCAGAAGAAAATCCATATAAAGGTGAGTTATATGATTTTAAAATTGATGATAATGTAAAAAATATTTTCGCAGCATAATATTCCTCCTCTTTCATAAAATGCAGCGGCGGCAGTCTTGCCGTCGTTTGTGTTTTAGAGGGTATTTAAATATGAACCTTTACAACAACTTTTTTTACAATCTGCTTTTTTATATTATTAAGTGATGGTTGGTGTGCATCTTGTGGAAATAGTACTAAAAACTCACCCTCTGAGAGTAAAGTATATTCACCATTTGCGCATTCTAGAAATTCGATATCTTTGTCATTATCGTACGCTTCAACAGTTTTACAGTTAGAATAATCTGTATACCCGATTCTTTCATTCCCTTTAACTATATATTGTATATCTATATAATTACGGTGAGCTTCAAAATTTGCAGATTTTTTTGTTTCATATGTCTGAACATTAGCGTATATTTCATTTTCTTTGATATTATATTTACCGTCTTTGAGGTTTTTCAAATCGGTTTTTTTTAACCATTCAAATCCTTCTTTTATATTTTCTGATATTCCAAAATAAGTACTTGCGTTTGTTAATTTATCTTTTATCATAAGCCCTCCAATAAGCTAATTCTAACGCTTATGGCAATATCAGTAAAGAAGTAATTAAAAATCTATCTTAACAAAACTTAATATTATTAATAAAAAAGGCAATTTTCAAAAAGTAAAATACTTTACATATATGTAAGGTTACAAAAGGTTAGTTAAAAGTTAGGTAGGTTTACTATGTTAATGGCATTCTGGGAAGTCCAGAGATTAACACGTGAAATACATGAGCTGGAAAGGCGTGCGATAGAGACGCGAACAAAATTAACGCACTATCAAAAGTACGCTGATGCACTGGGTAAATCGTCTGTTATGACAGTTTACCACACTGCAGGACTATCAGCTGATCTTCTGCCTAGAGGAACTATGTTTGCACAATTCTCTGACCAAGCAAGTTCAATGGATGCTATGCAGCGTCTCCAAATGGCAAAAATGATGGGATTAGTGCCTTGGACCGGTAACCCGATGTCACAGATGATGTTTGAACAGAGTGCATTTATGAGATTCAAAGAAGAATCACTTAAAGCTCTAAAACAACAAGAAGTCGATGCAATGACAGAAATAGAAAAAGAAATTCAACTTGAAATGAATACAATAGACACAAGAATCAAGGAAAAACGAGCAATGCTCGATTCGGCAAAACAACTTCTGAGTGAAGAAGTTAAAGACAATCCTTATAAATTCGGTCTATAGAAAAGCTTAGATTCTAAAAACTATTAGTGTGTAGTAAATGTGAAGTGTATACCTATTAACTTAATAAATTCCCCTCGCCTCTCCCCAAAGAGGCTTTTTTTTGAAGTAACAATATTAGTATACAGGTACATCAATAGGATTAATTAGTTTTACAGTCATTGTTTCACCTTGTTTGATATAAACATCTTGTCCTTTTCTAAACATATCTGCAACGCTATCCCCAATAACATATCCTACGCCGCCTAAAAATCCGCCAACTGCGCAGAATGGAGTGGTTAAGTATTGTAATCCCGGAGAGGACTCTTTTACTTGTAAGCCGTAGTTCGTAGCTTTCTTAGTTATTTCAACTCCCTTTTCATAGTTTTCTTTGAGGGCATCTCCGTAACCTAAATTCTTATAAAGTCCACCGTCGTAATAAATTTTGTCATAAGAACAAATTGCCATATCAAGAGGAATCTGACGTCCGTTAGGAGTGACAACGTGGTCGAAATCAAGATAAAGCTTTGCGCCTCTTGAAAAACGTTTTGCAGTGCTTAAGCCGGAAATACTTCCTCTGACAACTGAACCTTGAGGTAATATAACACTATTATCAGCCTTTAATTCATTTTTTATTATTGCAGTAAATCCATCACCCTCTGCACCGGAATATGTATTTACAGGCTGTATAAATTCAAGTTCGAATGAAGTCCCTGCAGATATTCTTTTAGTTTTAGCATCAGCTTTAAATGTACCTGCTTGAACACTGTATGCAGTAAAAATAAAAGCAGTCAAAATTATTAAAAATCTTTTCATATCTCTCCTCCAAATATGATAATATTATATCACAATTTTATATCTTGGTTTAACTTTGCATACTTATGTATCATTGCTGATGCAACTAATGCTGTAAACGGTACACAGATTACAATTCCTATGCTTCCTATAAGTGCCGATGCAATTTCTGTAACCACCTGATTTAAATTTATAAATTTTTGCATGTCTATATTTCCGGCTAATAGCAATAAAGGCAGTGAACCTCCCAAATATACAAGAATTAACGTATTTGCCATAGTTCCTATAATATCACGTCCGACATTCATGCCGGAGGTAAAAAGTTCTTTTACTGTTTTTGAGCAATCTGTTTCGTAAATTTCGTTTATAGTACTGGAAATAGACATGGCAACATCCATAACTGCTCCAAGCGTAGCAAGAATCATTGCAGATATTGTTATGCCGACAAAATCAAGTTCCGGATGTGATGAATATAAAAATAGTGAATTCTCGCCTGTAAATCCTGTTAAATGTGCGGTAAACATTGTAATAGATGAAAGCAAACAAGCAAAAATAAGACTTAAGACAACCCCAACGGCAGCAGCAGAACTTTTTGCATTGAATCCTCCGACAAGAAACATCGTAACAGCAGTTGAAATTATACAAATAATCAAAGATGCTAAAACCGGATTTATGCCAAACAAAATCATTGGAGTTAAACAATTTGATATTAGCAATACACTTAAAACTATTGCAACAAGACTGTAAACCCCTTTCCTTCTGCCAACGTATATTAATAATCCGCAAAATAGCGCGCTAAGCCATAAAAGTGTGCTTGAACGATGTACATCTTCAATAGAATATTCAATCCCCTGACCATTGTCTTCAGCATGCAAAATAACCTTGGATCCTTTTCTTAGTTTTATGTCGTAATAAGGATTTCCTGTTAACATATTTTCAAGTTCAATAACATTGCCTTTAAATTCTCCTGATGTGATTTTTAATTGTATATTTTGCTTAGTTTGTGTAACTGAATTATCCAAGTCTATATATTCAATATTTTCTATTACAGCAGTTGCAGAAGGTAAAATTTTGCCTTCATCTGCAAAAGCAGGCAATAATATAAAAAATGACAATATTATTAAGCAAATTTTTTTCATAATTTCTAAAATAACCTTGTTTGTTCGGATGGAGTTTTTATTCCGAGATGCCTGTATCCTTCCGGTGAAACTTTTCTTCCTCTTGGAGTGCGTTGTAATAATCCGGCTTGCAGCAAATATGGTTCGCAAACATCCTCTATTGTTCTGACATCTTCACTAAGAGCTGCAGCAATTGTTTCTATACCGACAGGTCCGCCGTCATATTTGTCAATAATTAAGCTTAAAAGTGCTCTATCTGTATTATCTAATCCGAATTCATCTATCTTTAGTATATCTAAAGATTCGTTAGCTACTTGCTTATCAATAATTCCGTTAAATTTAACAATTGCAAAATCAGCGACACGTTTAACCAATCGGTTGGCAATTCTTGGTGTACCACGAGAACGTACAGCAATTGCTTTAGCTCCCTCTTCGTTAATTTTAATATCAAGAATTTTAGCAGTTCTTTTTACAACTTCAGAAAGTTCATCAACCGTATAAAATTCAAGTCTATGTATTATACCGAACCTATCTCTAAGCGGACTTGAAAGTTCGCCGGCTTTTGTTGTAGCGCCAATTAAAGTAAATTTCGGAAGGGGGACTCTTATTGTCTTTGCTGTTTGACTTTTTCCTGTTGTCATATCAAGGGTAAAATCTTCCATGGCAGGGTAAAGAATCTCTTCCGCAACTTTATTTAGTCTGTGTATTTCATCAATAAATAATATTTCGCCTCCTTTTAATGACATCAATATTCCAATGATGTCGCGAGGTCGTTCCAGAGCCGGAGCAGATGTGATTTTAATATCAACCCCCATTTGTGCGGCTATGACACCTGCAATAGTTGTTTTACCAAGCCCAGGCGGACCGTAAAAGAGCATGTGATCTAGCGCTTTATTTCTCAATCTGGCAGCTTCAAGTGTTATTTTTAAAGACTCTTTTAACGCACTTTGTCCTATATAGCTATCAAAATCTTTAGGTCTGATGCTATTTTCAAAAGTGTTATCGTATTCGATTGTCTCCGGCTTAACAATCGGGTTTTTTTTACCCAATCTTTTAGCCTCGCTCCCGTCATCTGAAATTATTGCCATAAGATTATTATAGCATAAATTTTATTAACATATACGATTTGTATTAATTCCTTTTAAAAAATCTCTTATATTGTTCATCGTTGTATCTAAAACGTAATCAATATATTCTACTGTATTGTATGCAATATGCGGTGTAATAATAACATTTTTTAAATCTAAAAGTTTTTTAGTTGTTTCATAATTTGTTTTGGTACTCATGGTTTCATTGCCAAGCTCCTTGATTTTTCCTTTTTCATAGTCGCTTTCAAGGATATCTAAAGCCGCTCCTTTAATTTTCCCAGATTTTATGTTGTTATATAATGCTTCCAAATTAATAAGTTCAACACTTGAAGTATTTACAATATAGGCACCGTGTTTTATTTTTTCAAATTCTTCTTTTCCCAATATTTGATAAGTCTCTGTTGTGAATGGCATATGCAAAAATAGGATATCAGATTCTGTTAGAAGTGTATCAAAAGGTACAACGTTGCAAAATCTTTCAAATTGCGGTGTGTCTTTGTATGATGATACTAAAACTTTCATATCAAAGAAATCAGCTATTTTACCGAGCTGAACACCGACTTTCCCACACCCTATAATACCTATAGTTTTTTTATCTAAAAGTTCACCTTCATATTTTCTCGGGTCAACTTCGTGCTTTGAAATGTCAATTATAGCAGGTTTAATTTTTCTTGTTAGCGCAATAATCAATCCTAATGCATATTCTGCAACAGAGTTTTCTCCATATTGTTCAATATTAAGAACTGCAATCCTGTTTCTGTAACAATAATCAAGATCGATATGTGTAAAACCATGAGAACGAGTTGCTATAACTCGAAGATTCTTGAATTTTTTTAACACATCTGACGAGAGTATTGATGAGCGATAAACGCAAAGTGCAAAAGTGTCACAATATTCTTCTTCTGACAGATTTGTTTTTTCGCTAAGAGCTTCTTCTTTAAATTCAATTTGAAAATCGCAATACTTATTTCTTTCAAAAAATGCTTTTTCTGATTCTCTGTAATCAAACAACAATACTTTCATTACAACTCCTTGGGGTAAATGTAATATACCCGCTAAAACATGTTTACCCAATAAGTATTGATGTTTTGATAAAAAAAAGAAATTCTACAGTAAGACAGTTTTATTATGCAAATAATGCAGCTTGGTTTTCCCATTCATTTGCATTAAGAGCGTCATCCAGAGCACGTAAACAATACCAGCTAATATCTGAGCCGGCTCTGTTCCAGCCTTGTTTACCTGTTTTTATATCAAATGCTAAATTTTCTGCAATTTTTCTGTCATTTGCATCGTTTATATCTTCAATTTTTTCAGTTTTATTTCGTCTAAAAATTGATGACAGACTATGCCTTGCACTATCCCACATTCTTTTGAAAAAGCTGCGTTTTTTTTGTGCATTTTTTACTTTTTCCATGTGTTCTTCATAGTCTTTATGATAAGATTCTGCTCTGCTATTTGCATCATCCTTAATACTTTGTTTTTTATTTTCAACTTCTATTTGACTGATTTCAGCAAGAATTGTCCAGATAGGTTTATATAAATCAATTTTATATGATGTACCACCTATTTTAATTACATTCTCACCGTTTTCAGAAACAACATTATAACCCTTGTCTCTGAGTTCTTTTAATATTAGATGATTTTCGTATTTTGGTGAAGTAACGTAGTTATGCATGATTATCCTCTATGTATATAAAGTTTATATATTAGAAAAAATTGCTATTTTTTATAATATTTGTAAATATTTGTAACAAAACTTGACAAATATATTTACTTTGTTTACATATTGTTGCAATATTATATTTGTTAGAAGTATATATAGGGTAAATCAGGGAATGGAAGCCCCACTCTATAACCAATCACAAATCATATGGGAAGTATCTTTTGAAAGGGATTCAGCAAGGAAAGCTGAGTGGTAATTCATATGTCGTTTCATGAGAGCTAACCAAAAGAAAAAGAGAGCTAACCTGTAAAGGTTTATTTAATGCTGTTTGCTTTTTAAATTCAAACAGTGTTGGGTGAACTGCGCTCAAAATTTGTAAATAAGATAGAGAGAGACATAGAGCCGCAAACGGATATGCAGCAAAAAGTACGTATCGTAAGAGAGAAAGGAGATCAATCTATGACACTCACAATCAACACAAACATTGCGTCTATTATTGCAGAACGCAATTTGAACAGTGCGACTAACACTTTAAACAAGTCACTAGAAAGACTGTCAACAGGTTACAAAATTAACCACGCGTCTGACAATGCAGCAGGTTATTCTATTGCTGATATGTGGGATACACAAATCAGTTCTTTGGATATCGCAGCCGCAAATGCAGCAACTGGTAATGACTTATTAACCACGGCAGAACAAACATATGGTTTGTTAACTTCACATCTGCAACGTATTAGAGACTTGGCAGTACAAGCCGGTAACGGTACATACGGTTCTCAATCTTTGAGAGCTATTCAATCTGAAATTTATGCAAGATTGGAAGAAATTAGCAGAATATCTGCAAATTCTGAATTTAATGGGATTAAGCTGATGTCGTATGCAACTGATAAAACCGATGTAGGATTTTCTTCAGACGGTATAAATTTACAAGTTGGTCTATATGCAGATGACAATAGTGTAATCAACCTTGATGTAAGCTTATTTAAAAATGCAAGTGTCAGCGGTTTGTTTGCAGGTATGACAGAAACTATTCAAGGTGTAACGTTACAAAATATGATGGATGCCGCTAAAGGTGATCAAACATTAAGCAAGTATAATACGGAAGTCGGTTATGCAGCTTTTGCAGCAGCTTGTTCAGGTCTGAAAATTAGCGGTGGAACAACTGCGGCAGATTTTACTTATGCTTTGCAAAATCTTGAAAACAGAGAAGCTAACAAAATGATTGGTTTTATAGATAATGCAATTCAAGAAATATCAAACCGTATAACAAAAATCGGTGCTGCGCAAAACAGAGTTGATTCAGCTTTAGGAGCAATTGATGTTCAATCACAAAA
>CADCNZ010000117.1 GCA_902802935.1 uncultured bacterium
AAACAGCGGAACTGCAATATGGCGGGAAATATAATTTTGTCACTTTGAATATAGCATTACCTGAAACCAAAGAATTTAATAAGTCATATCATATATATCCTAACCTTCCTTATGTACTGTTCTTTAAAGATAAGGGTAAAGTTTCCAGATATTTACAAAAAGACTGTGTAATGAATCAATCTTGTTTTAAAGAAAAATTAAAATCTTTTGCTAATTAACAGAGGAACAATGAACGAATTCAGTAATAAATAAATAAATAAATTATTAAATTTTTTGCCTGAATGCATGTCCTTTTCTGTCTTTTTCAATATTTGGAGTGTCTATTTCAAATACATATGCATCTACTGGAGCTAAATCAACTTTTAATTCATTATCTAAAACTTGAAATTCACTTAATTCTCCATACTCCGGAACCATGTTTTTCAATTGTTGGCTCCGTTTTAATCCTGGAATTTCGATTGTACCGGAAATACGTCTGTTTGGATTTTTGTTTGCTACAACAAGAATTGTTTTACCGTTATTATGACGGGCAAATGTTATAATTTGATCATTTACATCACCCTTTTTATCCAACTCTATATAGCTGCTATGTGGATTTGCTAAAACATCTAAATTTTCAGCACGCATCTTTAGACAGCCTTTAAGAACTCTTTCTATATCAGGAGAATCGCCGCCAGGTTTTCTTGAAAGATTAAATATTGCAAGCCTGTACCTATGCTCATCCATTACGTCATTACCTGTAAAGGTTTCACTATTTTTAGTCCCGCGATATTTGTAATCATAATAATCTCCGGATTGGAAACCGTCAACAAAGTACGGATTACACATTGGTATCGTAGACTGCAGGACAGTTGTTAATTTACAAAAATTCTCACCTCCATGAATCATTGATGAACTGTCATCATGAGTTAGGAAAGAACCTATAACACTTTTACCTGCCGGTAATCTATGAGATAAATCCAAATTCGATTTTATATAATCATTAAATTCAGATGCAGTCGCCCAATCATGAAAAATGTGATATTGACCGTAATAATCGTCGAACCCAGCATTTAGTAGATCTGCCGGTCTATCGTACATCATATTCACTTGAGGAGATGCACATTCGTACGTATAACTTTCTGCAAGCCAGCCAAATTCAGGATCTTTTGTATGTGAATAAGAAATCAACTTATCCCAAAATTCAGTAGGTTTCGCTCTTGCTACGTCAGCTCTTATTCCATCAAGCCCTAAATCAATACAAGCATCGACATATTGCCTGTGCATTTCATATAATGCAGGATTTAGTGTTCTATGAGTTTCATCTGCCCATGGTTCAAACATTCTGATATCAGCCCAGCCTTGCGGTGTTTTGTCTTCGCCATTTCTACCGAATGCCATAAGTTCAGGTTCTGCTTCAAACAAGTCAACTGAAGCGCAGCTCGGTAAATCTAACATTACCTTTATATCACGCTTATGACACTCGTCTATAAAAGCTTTAAATTGTTCATCAGGAGTTCTTGAGTCATTTTTGTCTATAAGCATAGGATCAATTGCCAAATGACCGTTATCTTCTATAAATTTTGCCGGAGCATATAAAGAACCCGCAGTTCCCATAGCATTTTTCTTTCCTGTTGGGTGTATCGGCAATACATGTATTGTGTTTATCCCATCTGCTTTTAATTCATCCAATCTTGAAATTGCACTCAAAAACGTTCCGACTTTTTCCCCTTCAGAAATTGTAACCTTATCATCACCATTTAAATCTTCTGCAGTAAATGTCCTTGGAACAATTGCAATCATAACCGATTCATTATTTTGAATCATTGAACGTAAATTATTTTTATATTTTGTACTTAAAACGTCTCTATTCTTAACTATTGGAGCGTTTAGCACTGCTTGATTTTCTAAATATTTTTCAGTCACACCTTCATTCTTAACTTTATTTTGGACAGCACCAAAATTCGGATAAGAAGAATAGTTGACTCTATTAAAACTATGAAAATTTTTATTTATACTAGATATTTGTATCATCGCTCACCTGCTTCTGTATGTTGTGTGGATTTTTAATTTTACCAAATGAAAACTGAGCCAGTATTGTAACTGCAAATACTGCCGCTCCTATAAATGCAGCTTTTCTAAGCCATACTGTCGGTCCTATTTTATTCTTTGCTCCGTCTCTTAACATATCGACCGGAGACTGGCTTACAAGATTAAATTTGGCTTTTCTGGTAATACTGTCTTGTGCATAAATTTTAGGGCTGCCAATTATATGCTCCGGCTTTGTAAAATCTATATCATTGCCGCCCAATACATTAAAAAATCTTGTCAAATATTCCTGATATCTTGAAGATGTATCTTTTCCTGATATATCAATTACACTATTCATTGCTGTCTTAGTAGACTCATTTATACCGTTAGTATCACATATTGTGCGCATAATAGATTTATAGAATTCAGGATTGTTATCAGTGCCCAATTTTAGTGTGTGATCTGTTGATGTTGCATTCAAAAGAACTTCTTTTGCTTTTGCTAATACTGTTTTATCATATTCCGTAGAAGGAATCTGTCTTCTAAACATATCCAAAGTCTGTAAAACTCTGTTAAAAGGAGTTTTTACTTCTGCATAACGATCTGCTATTTCTGATATTTCAAGTTTTTTAGCAGAACCTGTTCCGTTGGCTAATTCTTTTACGTAATCTAATCCTTGCTTTTGTGAACGTTCTTTTGTTCCATCTAAAAATTTGAACAAATCCGATTTAGAATCAATCGTATTTGATAAAGTTTTTACGTCTTCTTTTACAAGCATATTGATTGTGTCAGAAAATTTATTTTCACCAATGGAATTTAGCCTTTTTGCAGTATTATTATAGTTATTTTCTATTGCAGTTATTAAATCTTTTAAATAAGAAACCTCTGATGATTTGCCATCAAGCTTAGCATCCATTTCTGCTGAAATTTTTGACAAATTTTTTACTGCACTTGAGTACTTCTTATCATTCTTTACAAGAGCTTCAATGCGTTCTTGTAAAATTTTTGCAGCATCTTTTTCTGATTCCTTGATTAATTCTAATTCTTTATCTTTTATACCAAGCACTTCCATAAAAGCATTTTGGAATTTTTGATATGAACGTGCTAATATAGTTTCCGGCGCATATTCCATTTTAAAGTTTTTACATTTATCAAGAATTTGCTGTTTTGCTTTAAAATCTCCAAGAACCTTTGCAAAATCAATTATATCAGCAGCTGCTTCTTCATTCATAAAATACATTGGCTTACTTTTTATTTGAACAGTAAGTGAATCTAATAGTATGTTATTTTGAACAGCTTTCAAATATTTTTGAACTTCTAGAGGTTCTTTTTCGATTTTCTTCGAGAATAGTCCCTTTAAAGCTCCTCTTAAATCATATAGTTCATCTGTTGATATTTCTTTAGAATTTTTTTGAATATTTTCTATTATATTTCTTAACTCTTCACCTGTTGGAAGAAATACTTTTTCTAAAGTCGCTCTGTTTCTTCCGGGAAGACTTGTTCTTATACTGTCAATAATTGTTGATATTACATCATCACCTATCGAATAAGCATTTCTATCGCCTCGTAGAATATGTTCTATGTCAGATTTTATACCTTTTGACAAAAATGCATCTGTTTCATCTGTTAAAATTTTGGAAATATTTTCTACATCATTTGATGAAATTTCTTTGCCCTTTAATTTATTTACAAGTTTTTCTATTTTTCCTGATAAATTATTATTTTCTATTGAAGAAACGTTTAAATCAG
This sequence comes from uncultured bacterium, assembly GCA_902802935.1. Lineage (GTDB taxonomy): Bacteria > Cyanobacteriota > Vampirovibrionia > Gastranaerophilales > Gastranaerophilaceae > CAG-196. The sequence goes on from CADCNZ010000117.1 coordinate 3,760, forward strand.
CATTTTTTGTTTCATCTAAAATATATTTGATTTCAAGATTATTTTTATAATTTCTTATATTTTCTACTGTTTTAGAAATCGTTTTATCCAATCCGGCACAAATAAGAGCCGCCATAACTGGAGTTGCAAAACCTGCAGTTAACATCCATAGTGTGTTATTTTGAGTTGCAATTTTTCTCATTTGTTCTTTTATTATTTCATGACGATTTTTAATATCACGCGGAATTCCCATTCTATCTCCTATGATATCTAAATCCTCACCCGGAAATTCTCCTCTGTACATATCAAAAGGTATATAATTGCTATCTTGGAATACAGATTTTTTTCTTCCTTGATCATCTATATATTCTTTTCCGATGTCAAAACCGTGTACCAACCTTGATGGTCCGTTGATAGCTAATTTCGGATATAATGACATTGAACTTAAAAAAGCACCTAAACCAACATATTCCATAAGACGTTCTTTTGGATTTGATGTTCTCGATGCAAGATATGCTGCTATACCTAATCCAGCAGTTCTCAACCCTACATCATTTAGTCTTCCGGCTTGATGATCATTTGCAGTTCCCTTGAAACCGTCTTTTACAGCTTTTATATCATATGCTATATCCTTTAGCCAAAATTTTGGTACAGATTTTATCGTGTCATGCACCAAATGACCTTCTGCCGGAAATGGTTTTATATAATTAGGCGTTTTTATTGCAGGTTTAGCATCTCTATATGTATGCTGAACTTGATGATTCTCAATATTTGATTGTATAGGATTTAACGCCATTATATCACCATACTTTCTTTAGTCTCATCTATATGTTCTTCATTCGAAACATTTGCCATATGTTTTGCTCTGTATATTACATTTGCAACACTTCCGGCCGTTAGTAATGCTGAAAACATTATCCAAGCTTTACCCATATGCTTCATGTATCCTTTCGTGCCTTCAGTACCTTGCCACATAAATTTGCACGATTTTAGTAGAGTTGTAAAAAATTCTTTTGACAAATGCAATACATTTTTACCTGTATTTAAAATTTTATTTCCTGTTTTTGAAACATAACCCTCATTTGGTTTTGCAATATAACGAGATCTGTTTGAAACAGAAGTGAAGAAATCTTCCCAACAATTCTGCATTGCTAAACCAACACCTGTTGCTGCCCAAGCATAAGAAGATAAAGTTTTTGCTGTTTTAGTTGTTGAAATAATATTTTGTATTATTGGTGTTGTTTCTGTTACAGAATCATTTAAGTTGTCTCCTAATCCTACTTTTTTGGCTATTCTGTCATAATAAGCTTTTCCATATTCCGGATCTTTTGCCAGTAAGTCTTTTCTGAAAAATTCTTTACTGTCATATACTTTTCTTTGTTGGTGCTGCGGAAATATTTCAGCTTGAGCTCCAGGTTTCGTTGGAAGAGGATAGTATACATTTCTGTATGGAAGATCTATATCTACACCTGTATACATATTTACAGGTTTTGTCACTAATTTATTGGAAAGAGTTTTACCTAAACCGTAAAGTAAAACTCCCAATGCCATTTTTTTACCTTTTGTGGAAGGAAATATATTAAAAAGGGTCATAAACATTGCACTGCCTGCAACGTAAGGAATAATTCCCATTGATAAAAATTCATAAAAATCGGAATTTACATCTCCCTTTAAACCTTTAACCGGATATTCAGTTACTGCACTAAGAGTTTTGTCATAACCTTGCTTTAATCTTGTAGCACAAGTATTCGGAAGAATTTTGGATTCTTCTTCTTTTTGCTGTTTTTCAGATTTTGCAGCAAATCTTATTTGATTTTCTGTAATTTTTACATTTTGAATCATTCCAACTCCACACAGCACCTATATATTTTAAGTCCTTAAAAGATTTTTTTTTGCCATTTTTTATCTATTTTATTTACAAATCTTTACAATAAACAAATCCCCATTAAACACCCATATAGTCTTGTTTATAGACATAAAAAAATAATATTTTATACTGTTTCTATAAACTCTGATAATAATACATTACTCAGCATGACTCCTTTTAAATTTAATCTGTACCCAATATCTGTCTTTTCAAAATAATCAGGATATTTTAATAAAATATCTTTATATTTTGATTCAAAATCAACATCGTATTTTTCCTGAATTTTTTTAATATTTATACCTGAAGATTTCCTAAATCCTAAAAAAATTTCTTCCTCTAGTTGCTCTTGTCTAGATAACCTGATTTTTTGTTTGTTATTATTTGGATTAAAAATATAGTTTTCTATATTATCACTGTTTGAATATCTCACCCCGTCTATATAGCCATGTGCCGATACTCCGAATCCGTAATATTCACCATTATTCCAATAATTCAAATTATGTCTTGACTCAAATCCATGCTTTGAAAAATTGCTAACTTCGTACCTATCATACCCAAAATTTTTTAGTCTCGAATTAATAGTTTCGTACATATCTGCCTGTTCATCATTATTAGGAAGATTTTCTGGTGCGTGTTTGGCAAAATAAGAACCTTCCTCTATTTTTAGACCATATGTTGAAATGTGCGGAACGTCTGTTTCTACAATTTTGTCAATATCATCTTGCAACATTTTCAAAGTCTGAAATGGTAGACCATATATCAAATCTAAGCTTATATTTACAAAACCGGACTTCTTTGCAACATCTACAGATTTTATCACCTGTCTTGAATTATGCCGCCTGCCGATATATTTTAATATGCTATCACAAAATGTCTGCGAACCTATACTTAACCTGTTTACGCCTATATCTCTTAACGCTGACACATAGTCATATGTTACATCATCGGGATTTAATTCCAGTGTTATTTCATTATTACTTGAGAAATTAAACAAATTTATTATTGATTTTATATCTGCAATATCTAATAGAGAAGGTGTCCCCCCTCCAAAATATAATGTACTTAATTCTTCGCCTCTATATTCTGCCATTATCTCGTTTTTTAGCGCAACTATATATTTTTGCATGAGGCTTAAATTTGTACAAGAAACAAAGGTACAATAATTGCACTTACTTTTACAAAATGGAATATGAATATAAGAACAAGTTGACATATTATTCATCCAATTTTATATAATTTGTGTCCCAGCGAAGGTCTATATATTTAACTTTTTTATTAAGCATTTTGACCTGAGGTAAAAGCGATGGTATTCTGTGAATCTTATCATAGCTTCCGGCATTAAAACTACCTAATCTTATATTTACGGTAGGAATTTTTATATATACATCCTTCGGATCTCTATAATCAATATACTCTACACTCTCTCCGGAATCTGCTTCAACAGTTGCCGCAAGTTTCTTAAAATTATTAACTTTTGTTCTATCCCAATTTCTGTAATCATCTCCACTTCCGTATGTTATAACTCTAACCGTTTTGTATTCATCAGGCAGCGGCATATAATCACGTCCTATAAGCTTTCCGTCTGTTGAAAAGAAAGCTATCGGCGGAACATTTATATCAGGTGATATTGTTATTATAGGTGTTCTTTCTATTACTATTATTTTTAATCTTGCAGGGAACCAAAATCTTCTTATGTAAACATCTTGAACAGGCTCAAGTTTCATTATACTTTCTTTTAAATCATCTGTTTCTACCAGAAAAATCGGTCTTGTTGAAACTTGATTTCTTCTAAGCGCAGATAAAACCTTATGAGCAGGAACTATTTTGTTATTAACAATTTGCAAAGCAGGACTGCTAAGGCTATCAAATGCATTTGTATGCAATCTCCATTGAGGCATTTTTAAAATCACTATACTTATACTTATCATTGATATAAGTATAAATAACTTCCATAAAGCACGAAGCTTGTTTAATCTTCTTTGTGAACGTCTAACTTGTCTTTGCATTTTTGCTTGCTGCAAACGACGCTTTTGTCTATATCTTGGATGATTTAATATTTCTTCATCTGACATTATTTATTCAATCCTACGCTGTTAAGAATCATTAATACTAATTGATCATAGTCAATACCCATAACTTTTGCTTGAGCCGGTAAATCACTCGTATCTGTCATGCCTGGATTTGTATTGATTTCAAGAAAATATGGTTTGTCATCTTTTATCATGAAGTCGACTCTTGAAACTCCTGAGCATCCAGCTGTTTGGTGAGCTTTCACCGCTATCTCTTTGACTAATTTTGTACATTCATTGCTTATACCCGTTGCTGGTACTATAAATTCAGAAAGTCCTTTTGTGTATTTTGCATCAAAATCATACCATTCGGTTTTTGTTCTTATCTCAAGGATTTCTGTTGCAAACTCTTTTCCCTGATTACCCAATACACCTACTGTTACAAAAAAACCATCTATAAATTCTTCTATTAAAACATCATCGTTATATTTTACGGCATCCTCGTACGCTTTTTGCAGTTCTTCAGGTTTATTAACTTTTGTCATTCCAAAACTTGAACCTTCAGATACGGGCTTTGTAATCAACGGATACTTTAAATCTTTAACTGCATCCTGTAAATTGTCGCCTTTTCTTACAAAAACCGATTTTATCAATGGTATATCTTTGCAGGTTGATAATATTCTTTTTGTATATTCTTTATTCATACAAATAGCACTAGCCATTACACCGCAACCAGTATAAGGAATTTTTAGTATTTCTAGAATTCCCTGTATGCAGCCATCCTCTCCATATTTACCGTGCAATGTATTATATGCATAATCAAATCCTTTTATCTTATTTGAAATATCTTGATTTACGTCCACCAGCTCTGAATTCACATACCCTAGTCTTTTCAAAGCACCTAATACATTTTTACCGGAACGTAAAGATACTTCTCTTTCTGATGACATTCCTCCACATAAAACAGCTATTTTTGCTTCTTTGGGCACAATATATTCCATAATTCTTCCTCTTTCTCTGTTTTATCTCCTATAAAGATTATTTCCGGTACTAATTCAATTGTATATTGTTTTTTTACAGCATTATACATCATAACCATTAATGTCAAAATATCCTCGGATGTTGCATTTCCTTTATTTATTATAAAATTAGCGTGGTTATCCCATACCTTTGCCTGCGGCAAATCAAAAGATTTTACTCCCGCTTTATCAAGCAATCTTCCGGCTGAATCATTTTCCGGATTTTTAAAAACACTCCCTGCATTTGGATATTTTAATGAAGGCTGAATATTTTTCCTGAATTCTAAATTTCTATCTATCAAAGTTTTTATATTATCCTTCTCAGATTTTTGAAGTTCAAACTCTGCATGCAAAAGTACATATCTGCCTTCTTTTAATATGGAATTTCTATACGAAAAATTCATTTCATCTTTGCTTTTATATACAACTTCATTTGTTTTTTTGTCATATAAGCAGCATTGTACCAGTTTATCAGAAATACATTGACCGTGAGCACCTGCATTCATACAAATATTTCCGCCGATTGTCCCAGGAAAACCAATCATAAATTCAAAACCACTTAGTCCTGCCTCCGCAGCTGTTTGGGATATCAAAGGTCCTTTTACTCCTGCTGATACAAAAACTTTTGTACCCTTAATTTCAAAAAGCTTTAATTCTGTTGTTAATATAACATTTCCACGATATCCTTTTGATGAAAATAAGACATTAGAACAATTGCCAAGAACTATATAGCTATCCAGCCTACGAAGCAAGTCGGTAAACTCTGACGTTGTTTCTGGAAAATATATTTTATCGACAACGCCTCCAATCTTATAAGTTGTTAAATTTTTTATTATAAAATTTTCTTTAACTTGCAACACAGCCTGCTTTCTCTAATTCTTTACCTAACGTAGTTATTGTACCGGCACCAAGACCTATAACCACATTACCCCTTTTTAATGTCGGCAATAGTTTTTCTGCTACTTCTGCTATGCTTCCGCTAATATATTCGGATAAGTTTAAATCAGAAGAAAATTTGTCTGAGCTAATTCCTGTGATTGCATCCTCTGAAGCAGCATAAACATCTGTTACTATCACTCGTCCGGCATTATCAAATGCTTTTAAGAAATCATTCCATAAGCTTTTTAATCTTGTATACCTATGCGGTTGAAATACGGCAACAATATTTTCTTTTCCGAATTTTTTACACGCAGCATCCAGTGTAGCCTTTATTTCTGTCGGATGGTGTGCATAGTCGTCATAAACTGATATTCCGGAAAATTCACTTACTTTTTGAAAACGTCTGCCCATGCCTGTAAATGAATAAAAATGGTTCTTTAACTTCGTAACATCCACACCGGCTTCATTTAATGCCGCAACAACAGCCAATGTATTATAAACATTATGTAATCCTGACATCTGGATTTGTATATTTGTTAATAAATTTTCCCTGTTATATATATCAAAAGAAGTTTTTTCTTTTGTATATTCTATATTTTTTGCCATATAATCCGCTTTTTGCAGACCAAATGTGACAAAATTACCATTCAACAGTTTTAATCCTGCATTATCATTATTAATTATGATTTTTTTTGATTTTGAAATGGCCTGCTCAAATGTTTTAACCAAATCACTCATACCGTTTTTATAAAAATCCATATGATCTTCTTCAAGGTTATTTATAACTAAAATATCCGGTGAGTATTTTACTATAGTACCGTCACTCTCATCTAATTCCGCTATAAAATATTTGCCGTTTTTATGTTGCGCATTAGTATTTATTTCAGGAAGAATTCCTCCGTCAACAAACGAGGGATTTAACCCGCCTTTTTCTAAAACATAGGATGCCAGTCCGCTTGTCGTTGTTTTTCCGTGAGTTCCGGAAAAGCCAATAAAACATTTACCGGCAGCTTGCGCGTTTTCGGCAATTTCTTTAAGTAAATCTGACCTATGATATATCGAAAGTCCCAATTCTTTTGCCCTTACAAGTTCCGGATTGTTATCACGGATTGCTGTACTTACAATTACTTTTGCTTCTTTTGGTACATTATCTGCATTGTGACCGATATTAACCACAGCGCCCAATTCTTTCAATTTATATATATACTTTGAATCTGAAATATCTGAGCCTGAAACTTGGTGACCGTCCTCTAATAAGTACTTTGCCAATCCGCTCATACCGATTCCGCCAATTGCTATAAAATGATACTTTGCCATATTCTCTCCAAATCTATATGATAATTATATCACAAAGTCTATAATATGTACTTATTCTATTGCTCTGTATTGCCAAGTTTTAAGCTTTTGTTAAATCACTGCGTAAAGCTTTTAAAACTTTTGACAATTTAGCATCTTGTTTAATCTCTAATTCAACAATTTCACCGTTAAATGGCTTAGGAAATGATAATTTATACGACTCCAAAACTTGTTCTTCTGTTTTTATTTTCATCTTTCCAAAACCATACAAAGTATCATTATATACAGGATGACCGATTGAAGACATATGAACCCTTATTTGATGAGTTCTTCCGGTTATTAAACTCAATTCTAGCAGAGTGGCATCTTTAAATCGCTCAATCACTTTTACTTTTGTAATACTTTCTTTTCCGTTTTCATCTATACACATTTTATGTGGTTGAGCAGGATTTCTGCCGATTGGTTTATTTATAACAAATTCATCTTCCGGAATATTGCCTTTTACTACAGCTAAGTATTTCTTTGATATGCAACCTGACTTCATATTTGTTACCAAGTACTCATGAGTTTTATTATTTTTTGCCACCATTAATAAACCTGAAGTATTTCTATCCAGTCTGTGTACAATTCCTCTTCTATATTCACCGTTAATATCTGATAAATTATCACCGTATTTGAACAATAATGCGTTTACAAGAGTATTCGTCTTTTCTATTGTTGTTGGATGCGTAAGCATGCCTGAAGGCTTATTTACTACAAGCATATTTTCATCTTCCCAAACAATATCAAGCGGTATATTTTCAGGTTCTATATTAATAAACTGCTCTAATATATTAATATTAATGCGATCTCCGGATTTGATAATGTATGAAGCTTTGCATTTTTGGTCATTCACCACAACATTACCGTTTTTTATACTTGACTGTATTTTTGAACGGGAAAATCCTTGCATACACTCTGCAAGATAAACGTCTAATCTTTTTTCTTCCGTTAAATCATCTACAACTATTATCATTATTGTTTATGTACTTGTTCTTTATTATTAAAATTACTATTAAAAATACACTTATATTTATTAAAACATCTGAAATATTAAAAATAGGGAAATTGATAAAATTCAGTTTTATATAATCTCTTACACATCCATAATAAATTCGCTCTAGCATGTTGCAAAAAATACCTGCGACCAGCATCGCGTTTAAAAATAAATGTTTGCAATTAAAATCTCTTATATGTTTGAATGCATGTACTAAAATTAAAATCATAGCACCCAAAGAAAAAGTAATCAGAAATATCTTAAACCCTTCAAAAATATTGAACGCTGCACCTGTATTTTCAACAAATACAAAATTGAATATGGGATTATCTTGTATATTATATTTGTTTTGCAAAATATTTTCAGTTAAATACAAGTCGGATAGAACAAAAAAAAGTATGGCAGTTAAAAAATATATCACCTTACTATTCTTTGACATTATTTCCCTCTTCTGTTTTATTTTGTTTAACATTCACCCTTATTATTTTGTATCCGAATCCTGATAAACTCAATTTTATGCTTAAATCTTTTACATCAGCTTTTGTTAATCCAATAGAAGCTATAATATATTCATTCGCATTTTTAGTATTAGAAACAAAAAGTCTTTCTAAAATATTATCATCAGGTAGTCTTCTAAAAACCTCTTGCGCTTGTTTTTGCGGATACTCCACTATGTCTTTTGCTATTGATGCAATAGCAAAAGTATCCTTTGGAGGAACAAATTCTAAAGATGCTGTATACTCAACCCCCTGCTCAATATTATTTGGCGCCGTTAAACTTATATCCAAATTCATCGCATCGCCATATAACATAGATGTTGTTTCATCATTAATGCAATCTGATACAACCTTCCATTTTCCGTTAATTTTCTTAAGAATATAAACGCTGTTAGCAGTACTTTTTAAGATACCGTTCATTTCTTTAGATATTGGTATATCTGCATATGATGTTTCAACCAAAGAAACAATTGCTTTATCATTTTCAAATTTTATATCATTTATTTTTATACCATATTTAATTTTATCGTACGTTTCCCACAAATCTTTAACCAACAAAGAATAGGTATTAAGGTCAAACCCGTCACTATTCAAATAACTTTCATCATAAGTTGAGATAAATTTATCAAAATTTGTTTTATTTGCATACCTGACTTGAGAATTTAAGGTAGATTTCACCCCTCTTATGTCACTATTAAAAATATCACATTTAAATACTTTCGGGCACTGAAACGAATACCCGCAGGGCATTAACATAATTGAAGTTATTATCGTAGCTATCAGTTTTTTCATACAAAAATTATACATTAAAATTATTTAAACATAAATAATTCAAACATACGACTTACTTTTTTCACTAAGGTATGATATAATTGGCTAAGGAATAGGAGAGAGTATGCCTAATGTCGAATTAGATAATGAATTTCTTGAACAATTTTTCAGACTAACAAACTCAAAAGTGCCGCCTGAAATAGATACGATTACTATAAAAAAACAATTGGCAAAAGTGTCTGACTTATTGCAAGAACTTAGTGCTAACCCAAAAAGACAAATTCCAAACAAACTTGCAGAAGAAGAGACCGAAGAAGAAAAAGGACCGGGAATTTTAATTGTAGACGATTTAGGTGTGATAACTTATCAATTAAAAGTTTTGCTTTCTAAATTTGAATATGATATTGACTGCTCTCAAGAAATATATGATGCGGTTAATAAATTCAAAAAACGTAAATACAATTATGTAGTCATGGATTTGTTTATCCCAACGGAGAGAGAAGGATTTATTCTCCTTACCGAACTAAGAAAGATGGCTATTGCATCAGGCATAAAAACGATTATAGGAGTAATCACTGCATCTCCGAGAAAAGAAATTGAACAGCAATGCAAAGCAAGAGGCGCAGATTTCTTCCTTGAAAAAAGTAATGATTGGCAAAATTCTCTCCTTTCAATAATGGAAGAATACATTAACGTTGACAAACCAGAAGATGACGAATATTAGAATTGTTCCAAAAATCTTTTGTCATTATTGAAGAATAATCTTATGTCATCAATGGCATATTTTAGCATTGCTAAACGTTCTACACCCATTCCAAATGCAAAACCTGTATATACATCAGGGTCAATCCCCACTCCTTTTAGAACATTTACATCAACCATTCCACAACCAAGAACCTCTAGCCATCCGGTTCCGCTGCATGTTCTGCACCCTTTGCCTTGGCACATTATACATTGAACGTCTACTTCCGCAGAAGGTTCTGTAAATGGGAAAAAGCTGCTTCTAAATCTGGTAGGACGTGCTGATCCGAAATACAATCTTATAAACTCATTCAATACACCTTTTAAATCTCCAAAGGTTATGTTCTTATCCACATATAAACCTTCTATTTGATGGAAAAAATTATTTTTCCTTGCATTTATATTTTCGTTTCTGTAAACTCTGCCAGGTGCTATTACTTTAATAGGAGGTTTCTGATTTTCCATTATATGTATCTGGTCACCTGACGTTTGACTTCTTAATACTACATTTGGCATGTTTTTCACATAAAATGTATCCTGAACATCTCTTGCAGGATGGTCTTTGGGAACATTTAGCATGTCGAAATTATAATACTCTGTTTCCACTTCCGGTGATAACTCCGGAGAAACAACAGAAAAACCCAAACCTTGAAATATTGAAATTATCTCATTTGTTGTTGATGTTAAAGGATGAACCTTGCCCTCAGGTATGTATTTCCCTGATAAAGTTATATCTATTCTATCTTTTTGCAATTTCTCATTCAATTCTTTTTGATAAAACTTATCATATTTGTCTTTTAATAAAGATTCTAGGTCGTTTGTTATTTGGTTTGCTAATGCTCCAACAGTTCTTTTTTCTTCATCAGATAAGTCTTTCAATCCTTTTTTTATAGAATTAAATTCGCCCTTTCTGCTTAAATATTTTAATCTTATTTCCTCAATATCAGCAATTGTATTAGCCTGTTCTATATCTGATGTTGCCAAATTATAAATGTTTTCAAGTTGTGCCTTCATTTTTGTTCTCCCTTAATATACAAATAATAACGCGCTAAAGAGTAAAAGTAAAGTTAATAATAGTGTGTGATTTACTTGATTTTAATTATAAAATCATTACAATAAAAGTATGGTTAAGAAGAGTTTGATTATATTTTTATTGTTAATATCAGCTGTATCTGTGAATGCTGACAACTATGATAGCAAAGGTTATGTTGGGACTCCACCTGGTTTTTACGATGATATAGATCCGAATAATCTCGACGAAGATAATGAAGAGCACCTAGACAACATCAAAGGAAATAGAAACCCCGACAATAATACAAATTCATCTGTTCACGAATTTACGGATGATGATGTTATTATCGTACCCGACCAAAATAAAGCAACAAAAGATTACAATCAAATATATAATAACCTTGAACCGGCGGATTTTTCATATTTACATAACATCGACCCTGACCAATACTACGACATGAAAGATACTGCGTGGTCTATGTATCCTTTGCTAAGACTTAATTCTGCAATATATTTTAAAGGCGCAACTATAGAACCAGGATACTATTTATTAACCCCCAGAGAACACAACGGCAAATGGTACATGCTATTCAAACAAAACGGAAATGTTGTACACATAATTCCGGTTTATGACAGAGATTATACGCCTGAAAACTTTTATGATAAACATATCCCCAAACCAAAATTGACAAAAGCTCAAAAAATTCATATGGGTGTTCTTGGCTTTATAGGAAAGTTTGACAGTTCAAAAAGAAAAGAACCTGTAAAATCTTTTCTCGAAGTTAATGACTTGGAAAATTATTTTGTTTCCATCGTTATTTATTACGGTGGTCATAAATATTCAACAATTTTTAGAACTATAAGATTATAGTCTCAAAACAACTTGCATATTTAAAAAAAATTTTGTAATATTTAATTGGTCTTTTGATGAGGTAAATGTAATTTAGTTTACCTCATCAGTAAATTATTTATAAGAAGGAGATAGAAATGAGAGAACATTTAGCGAAGTACCTTGTTGAATTCATTGGTACATTCTTCTTGGTATTCACAGTTGCATCAGCTGTATTACTTGGAGGAGATGGAGTAATTGCACCTATTTCTATAGGCTTTGCTCTTATGATTATGGTATACGCAGGAGGACACATTTCAGGTGGTCACTATAACCCTGCAGTATCTTTAGCTGCTGCTATTCGAGGAGCTCTTGATTGGAGAGAATTGATTCCATATTGGATATTCCAAGTTCTTGGTGCTTCAGGAGCGGCTATTCTTGTTGCAAATTTTGCTACACTTCCTGAAGTCGGAGCTTGTCCATTCACTTTGGCACAAGTTATAATTGGGGAATTTTTATTCACATTCGCACTTTGCTATGTTGTGCTTCAAGTCGCTACATCTAAAAAGACAGAAGGGAATTCTTATTATGGTTTAGCCATAGGTTCAACTGTTACAGTTGGTGCGTTTGCTGTCGGCGGAATTTTTTGTCTTGGCGCATTTAACCCTGCGGTTGCTGTTGGGCTCGGTTTAATTCACTCTGCCTGCTGGTGCGGTGTTGGTGTTATTGCTTTGACAAACTTAGTTGCAGCAATTTGTGCAGCTCTTGTTTTCAAATTTACAGATGCTGAATAAATGCATTTGGTATAACAAAAAGCGGCGGTATAAATACCGCCGCTTTTTGTTAT
>CADCNZ010000118.1 GCA_902802935.1 uncultured bacterium
GGAAATCCGAATTTTCTCGTAAAGTTTTTATTACTCCGCAAACTTTCGACTGTGCCAGTAGAGATGTAGGCGTAAGCTATATAAAAAATATTAAGCACTATCTTTGCTTTGTTCCGAAAAAAAATTGACTTTTTTGGAATGAAAATATATACTCTCAAGTTTGACAGTTTTGAGAGAGTAAAAAGCCCGTAATGCAATAATATAAGGCATTACAGGCTTTTTAATTTTTAAAAAAAGTGCGTACAATTTATTATTTTTTAAGATTTTTTAAAAAATATTCACATTTTTTTTTTGATTATGTTATAATCAAATTGAATAAGTTTATAAAAAAGAAAGGAGAGTTTTTATGTTAAGAATAAAACATGTTTTTATTATTTTATTGCTTCTTATTTTGGTTATGATAAATATATCTTCAATGAGTTATGCTACAGCAGTTACAGTTACTGACAGTAACTTAAACACTGCATTGCAAAAGTTTGTATCATCAGATTCCAATAAAGATAATTATAAAATTTCTGTATCAAATAATATTATTACAATAACTTCAGATAAAGGAACTTATACTTTAAATTATGATTTAAGTGGAAAACCAACTTTTATTTATGAAGCAAATATAAGCCAAGGAATGAGTTATGCTGATTTTGAGAAAAAAACAGATAATCTTTCTATTGTTATGTTAGGTTATTTGGCAGTAGCAAATATACAAGGTGTTGAATATGAAGACTCAGCAGCCTATTTTGCAAAGAACCTTTTACAAGCTGCATTTTCTAGGTTATCATCTGCAAATACAAGTAATTCATATACAATATATGATGATACAAATATGTCTGATGGTGTTACAATAGAAAAAGACCCTAGTGATACAAGAACTATATATGCTTCTGAATTTGGAGACCATGTAATGGAATATGTTAATGCAATGTATGGAGAAAAAACAAGTTATAAAGACACAGAAGGCTTTAATACCTTTGAATGGACGACAGAAAGACAAGATGTAACAACTACATCTTGTAGACTTGTATCAACAATGATAGTAAATTTGGATGCTGATTTTTCAAAGTTAAAAGGATATAGTGGTGCAATAACAGATTCTTTTATGAATGGTGATATAACAGAACAAAATGCAGATTATTTAATCAAACTAAAAGTTGGACAAAAATGTAATATAGTATCAAGTGAAAAAATAGTAGGATATGAAACATCTGGAAGTAGTTGTATAGAATTTAATAGTGATAAAACAGTAATTACAGCAACAGCTGTAGGAAAAGCTAATGGCTATATATATGTAGGAGATAGTAATACCAAAAAATCAATATATGTTATTGTTGAAGCAAATACGGAAAATCAGACACTAAATCCAATTAGCATAAAAATAGATACCGCGTCAAATAGTAATCCATCAAATGTAGATATTACAAAGACAGATAATTCAAAGACTGATGAAGTTAAGGCAGATACATCTAATACAAAAACAACGGCTAATACTGATACAAAAGATGATAGCACTATCTCAGCGACAACATTACCTAAGACAGGAACTAGTGAAACTATAGTAGTAATTGGAATTTCCATTTGTATGATTTTGGCTATAATATTTGCAATTAAAAATAAAAAATATAAAGATATAAAATAGAAAAGATGGGATTTAATACCTAACTAAATGGAAGTTGTAAAAGGTTATGCAAAACATGAAAAAGAAACATTTAATGAAATAACATCTTTAAGAACAAATAGTTATGATAGTATGTCAATGAACAAGAAGATAGATGTTAATGAACAACTAACACAAGGTATTTCTAAAATTATGGCAATTTCTGAAAATTATCCAGAATTAAAAGCTAGTGAAAACTTTTTAGGGTTAAGCAAAGATTTGACTAAAATTGAAGATGAAATAGCAAATAGTAGAAAATATTATAATGGATTAGTTAGAATATTAAATAATAAAATTCAAATGTTTCCAAGTAATATAGTTGCAAGTATTTTTTGCTTTAAACAAGCAAAGTTAGGTAAAAAATATCAAAACTAATTTGAGAGATTAAAAAAGCTATATTGCATTAACTTTATGGAAGGTTAGCTTAGATATTTTCCTGAAAAAGATTGATAAAATTTTAAAAAAGGCATATAATAGTCATTGAAAATAAATGCCAAAAGTGGCAAAAAAATTCAATGACTATTATGCTTTATATGAACAAAGAAAGGAAACAA
>CADCNZ010000119.1 GCA_902802935.1 uncultured bacterium
ATATTGTAAACATTTGTAACAATTTATACAAATATCCTAAAGTTTTAGTCAAAAAATGCCGATAACCATGGCAAAAGGGACTAATATAAGGACAAAAACTATGGGAATGGCAGCGTCGCAAGCCAGATTGCTAACAATTACAGCGCGAATGCATGACGTTGAATACGCAGCACAAAGTATTCAAAACGCCAAAGTTGCGCTTGCCACCCAATCAGATGAAGCATACAAAGCGTACATGGAAGCACTTGATGCAACGACATTAACAATCAAAGATAATAACGGCCAAACAATAGTAGCAAACTTTAATTCATTATGCGGAATTAATGCCGCAAATGTGGAAAACTACAGATATACTCTTAAAGATGATAAAGGCAGACTCATTGTACCTGATGATATAGCGGAAGACTATGCAAAATTCGGTAATAAAGGAGATGCGTACGATTTTGCCGCATATATGCTGACAGGAGGTACATATGATGAACAAACTTTGGAAGACGCAGAAGATGCAGTAAAAGCAGAAAACAGCAAATATTTCGAAGATTTTGAAGAACAATTAAAAGCTCTTTACGAAAAAATGGGTAGAAATTTATCTGATGATAAAGGTGATGGTAGTGATGAAAATTGGTCAAGTAAAATAGGAGCAGCTGAAACCGATGTTACCAGCTATCTTCAAGAACACGGTCCTAATAAAGATGTATCAGAAGCTTGGGATAAACTAAATTCTGCAATAAAATCACAAGAATACAAATTATACAGACACTTTGCAGAACAAGTGTTCAAGAAAGCTAATTTGGAAAACGATTTTGATGATACAGATTTTTGGTATTACGTAAATGTATACAAACAAATAGAAGCAAATGGCGGAAGATGCGTAGGTATATCCGAGTTTAACGGAATAAACGGAGTAGGCAATGCTTCTACTGATTCAGACTGGTTACAGAATCAAATACAATCCGGAACAATTACAATCGATATAGCATCCTTAGATAAAAACGGAAATTTATCTTTTGCGTCAACAGGTGTTCCGGGAGACCAAAGACTTGAATATACAACCACAACTACAATAGATAAAACAGCTTATGCAAAAGCAGAAGCTGAATACGAACACAAGTTAAAAGATATTAACCAAAAAGATAAAAAGTTTGACCTTGATTTGTCAAAACTTGAAACAGAAAGAACTGCTCTTAAAACTGAGTATGATTCTGTTAAAAAAGTTGTACAAGATAATATCGAAAGAACATTCGGTATATTCTCGTAGATGTAAGATTTCCCTTTTTAATCCCTTTTCCCTTTTTCCGCTTGAGCTTCGCTCAAGCTTTTCTTTTTGCTTTACTGAAAAGAAAAGAAAAAAGAATATTTTGGCTTGGAATAAAAATTACAAGCTTCAAAACAGTTAATTATATACTTAAGAGCTATTGTCTCATGCTCTTTTTTTGATAATATAAAAGGAGAAAAAATACTTAGAACTTTGTTACATTTCTTAATATTATAAGAAAAAATGGCAAATTTTAGTGTTGATGTGTTTTATGTATATAGTTTAGTTGTGTGTAAGGAGTTTTGCGTATGAAAATTAATCCGGTACGAGAAAGTTATACTGCGCGTTTGGTAATTGCTAATCCGGTTAATCACTCTTCCCCGCTAAATAATAGGGGAGTATCACTAATTTCTTTTAGGAGCGGAAATCCAAAGCACATAGCGCACATAATATCGGAAGAACCGTTATTTGGATTTAACGGCGGCGGTGTCGGTACTGTCTCAAATGATTATAACATGCTGGATAAAGATGCAGAAAAAATTGTAAAAATTTTACCTCTTTATAACCAAGAAGTAATTTGGAAAGAAGACTTTGATCCGAAAACAAATGAAATTGTCGGAATCAAATCTGATGGTGTAACGTTAAGACGAATTCCTGAAAATTTACCAGAAGGACATCCTTTTAAAGGGAGTGAAGGAGCTGTTTTTGTAACATCAAAAGAAATTAATAAGACTACTGATCTTGTAGAATTTTTAAAAGATAATGCAAAAGACGTATTTCCGTTAGAAGAGATAAAATCTTCAAACATGGAATGGGGTTTAGAGTCAAAGACTCCTATCGCTATGTACCGTGCAAAGAAAACAGATGCATTAATAAAGGAGATGGAAAAACGTTACGGTAAAGAGACCGCAGATAAACTAGAGTACATTTTTACATATGTAGATTCAACCGCAAGTATGGCGAAACAATATGACGGTGGAGGTTATGCCACTGTAACAGGAGATGAAGCCTTAAAAAGGCTTTCTTTGGGCTGGAAAGGTATGAATTACGGGAAATTTGATAAGGCAACCGTTGAACTTTTGCCTGCGTTAAAAGAAAAGTACGGAATAGATCCAGGTTATATTCTTTGTTCTGACAGTCAAACAATGCCTTCAATCCATTTTGCCGCTGTAAAAAATGCTGCCGGAGACACATATTATACGGACAAATTTTTTGGTGCAGTAGGCCACAATATGAATGACGGTTATATTGAGGCTATGGGTGCGAGAGATGTTATTGTTAACCTCGCTTCCAAAGAAGAGTTAGAAAAAATATTAAATAGTAAAGAATATTTCAATGCTGTAAGAGAAGGACAAGAGGAAGCGTTCTTAAAAAGCTTGATTCCGCAGTCATTAAAAGACGGGAGAGGCTGCTACAATGCAAGTATGTTCCCTATATATTATGCAGAAAAAGAGTATGTTCCAATGTTTACAACTGTTTCTGATTTTTATAGAGAAAGCATAACAAATAATGAACTGGTTTCACCGGCTCTTTATTCAAGGTTAAAAGATTTGGAAGCTAAGGGCAGATTTAAAGGTATTGTTAACGTATTAATGGATCCGAGTGTTTCAGGATTTACAACAGACGGATTACAAGAAGGGTATAAAACCGATTCAAAGATAAAATTAAAAGATGGTTCTGAGGTTGTTGTTAACAAATTCTTAGCATTTGATAAAGATAAAGCATATGACTTAAACCACATACGCAGCGTAAAAAAACAAAATTTGCTAAACTTACTGGACAGATATAGCTCAAAATATGAAGGTTCTCAACTATGGAACGGAGAAAAATGGCTTGAAGAAGGCAGCGGTTTTTCCCAAATAGTCGGGGGTAAAGTTGGTAGAAAAGGTACCATTCATGGAAAAATATCTCAGGAATATATTGATAAAATTGCAAAAGGAGAAGATATAAAAACTTTTGTATTCTGGGGACGTGGAGACTTCCAAAAAGGTGCTGATACAGCTCTTGAAACATTTGAGAAATTTGTTGAAAAAACTAACAACAAAGATTCAATATTACTTATGGGCGGTGATATGAAAAATCTTAAGGAAGTTGTTAAAAAGGTTGATAATACGAAGCTTAAAGGCAGAGTTTTGCTGCTCGATGGCTGGACACCGGGACTAAGTTTTGCAAGTGTTGGTGATTATGCTTTGCTTCCGTCAAGATTTGCTCCGTGCGAATTATCAGATTTGGAAGCTATGAAATTTGGGTGTACGCCAATAGTACCGAAAGTTCAAGGTATGGATCAAAAAGTCATTGATGTACTGGATGAAAAACGACCGCAATATGCAAACGGATATAAAGGAAAGCATGAATATTTCATGACGGAAGAAACTGCATATAAGGCAGCCAACGATGATGCAAAATCAGCATTTGACAAGGCTATAAAAAAAATAAAAGAAAAATTGAATAAAGGTGATGCTTTAACATATAAAAAGAAAATAGGAAAAGATATGCCTCAAAGCCTTTTCGATAAGAAGGTGAAAGAAACAAAAGAATACAGAGATGCCCTAAAAGAACTGAGAGATTCTATTATATCTGACGATTTGGTTGAATGTATTGAAAGGGCAATGAATGACAGAAATTCAGAAAATTCTCAAAAAATATTAAAAAATCACGTAGATTTAAAAACAACTTGGGAAGCAAATCACTGGTTAACAGTAGATGGAAAATCTTCAGGACAGTTGTACAGAGAATATCATTTCCAAAACAAGTCAGGCAGAAATATATCATCAAAAGATGTTTTAAAACTGGATATATCAAAATTAACACCATTGAATAGCAAAGGTAGAAAAACAGGATATAATATAACAAATGGTCTTAATAAATATTTTCATAGCAGAAACGGAAAATTAGCAGCTATAGGAATAGGTGCTGCAGCTTTGGGCGGATTAATATATGCAGGTCGTTCATCAGGATGGCTAACAGCTGATTTTGAAGATAAGAAAAAGTCCGGAGAACTTTCAGTAATAGGTTAAATTTATAAAAACAATTTATTATTAAACCGTAGCAAAATAATTTGTTTTGGCTTAGTGATATTTTTACGATAAAATTTTATTATGATTGTAAAAACTTTTATAGAACCTCCTATAGATAACAATAATTATTTGATTGTTGATGAAAGTTCTCGTGAAGCGGCACTTATAGACT
This sequence comes from uncultured bacterium, assembly GCA_902802935.1. Lineage (GTDB taxonomy): Bacteria > Cyanobacteriota > Vampirovibrionia > Gastranaerophilales > Gastranaerophilaceae > CAG-196. The sequence goes on from CADCNZ010000119.1 coordinate 4,445, forward strand.
GTTCTGCCATTGATATATGGGACAAGGTGCCTCAAACAAAGGGTATTGCAGCTATAAGTACATCAGGTGCAAATCGCGGAGAAATAAATAATATTCATCTGAAATATATATTATTGACGCATGGACATTTTGACCATATAGCAGGATTAAGACCGTTTAACAATGAGAATCCGCCTAAGGTTTTTATGAATAAAAATGATTTAAAACTACTAAATCAAGTAAATAATTATTTGCCAATGTTTGGAATGTCTGAGATAAGTATTCCTAATATAGATAGATTTGTAGAAGATGGTGATATTATCAAACTTGGAAATACAAATATACAAGTTCTTCATACTCCAGGGCATACACAGGGCGGTGTTTGCTATTTGGCAGAAGGAAAACTCTTCTCCGGTGATACAATTTTTAGAGAAGCTGTGGGTAGGTGTGATCTGGAAGGCGGGGATTTTAACCAAATAGTTGAGAGCATAGAAAGCAAAATATTTACACTTCCTGATGACACAGAAATATATCCGGGACACGGAAAACCAACAAATGTCGGTTGGGAAAAAATTCATAACAGATTTTTATAAATAAAAAGCCGGATTCATAATTTATAAATCCGACTTTTTATTATATTTATTATACAACGCCTTGGCATTTCATTGCTTCTGCAAGCTTTTCAAATGCTGCCAAGTTAGCTCCGGCAACGTAATTGCCTGCACAACCATACTTCTCGGCATTATCTTTGCAAGCATTAAATATATTAACCATAATACAATCGAGCTTTTCAATTACTTCATCAAATGTATAATAGTATCTCATACTGTTTTGAGTCATTTCTATTGCAGATGTTGCTACACCGCCTGCATTAGCAGCTTTTGCAGGAGCAACTAAAATTTTATTTTCAAGTAAATAATCTGTAGCTTCTTGTGTACAAGGCATATTAGCCCCTTCTGCTACCGCGATAACACCGTTTTCAACAAGTTTTTTTGCGGAATTCAATGTTAATTCGTTTTGTGTAGCACAAGGTAATGCAATATCTGTTTTTATGTTCCAAATAGGAGAGTCTTCCGATGTCCTTTCGATATAATCTGCATTTGGATGTTTTACTAAATATTCTTTAATTCGACCTCTTTCAACTTCTTTTATCTGTTTAATAAGAGCTAAATCAATTCCATGCGGATCATATATGCATCCGTTTGAATCACTCATTGCAACAACTTTTGCTCCATATTCTTGAGCTTTTTCACAGGCATATATTGCAACATTACCGGAACCTGAGATTGTAACGATCTTACCTTGGAGGCTATTACCGTGTGCCTTTAACATTTCTCTTGTGTAGAATACAAGACCATATCCTGTTGCTTCTGTTCTTCCGAGCGAACCTCCATAGCAAATGGACTTTCCTGTTAATACACCGCCTTCGTATGCGTCTCTGATTCTTTTATATTGACCGAATAAATATCCGATTTCTCTTCCGCCAACACCAATATCTCCGGCAGGAACATCAACATCTTGACCGATGTGTCTGTATAATTCTGTCATAAAGCTTTGACAAAATCTCATAATTTCCGAGTCTGATTTTCCTTTTGGGTCAAAATCGCTACCACCTTTGCCGCCACCTATCGGTAATCCGGTAAGTGCATTCTTAAAAATCTGTTCAAAACCCAAAAACTTCATAATACTTTGGTTTACAGTAGGATGAAATCTCAAACCGCCTTTATAAGGACCGATAAGTGAACTGAATTGAATTCTAAAACCTCTGTTTACGATAACTTCTCCGTTATCATTAATCCAAGGTACTCTGAATGAGATAACTCTCTCCGGTTCCACCATTCTTTCTAATATTGCAAGTTTTTCGTATTCAGGATGTTTTTCAACTAAGTGTTCAACTGAACACAAAACTTCCTTAACTGCTTGCAAATATTCAGGTTCATGGCTGTTTTTTGCTTTTACACTCTCTAAAACTCTGTTTATATATTCATTCATTCTCCCAAACCCTTTATACTATTGTGTTACGTTACTTTTATTTTATACAATATTTTTTTTTGAATTGCAATAGAAAATAGAAAAAATTTATAAAAATTTTATATGTGTTAATTTGACAAAGGAGTAAACATAAAAAATTTGAATAGAGATTATATACAAAATTACCGATATCGCAAAAGGATTAGATGCTTTTTTAAAAGAACTTACAAAAGTAATGCAGTTTGTTGATGATTAAATAATGCAAACAAAAGGCTCGCGAAGCGAGCCTTTTGTTTGTATCCATATCCTCGTGAATATTAACGTTTGCTGAATTGGAAACGTTTTCTTGCTCTTTTTCTACCGTATTTTTTACGTTCTTTAACACGTGAGTCACGAGTTAAAAGACCTTCAGCTTTTAGAACATTTTTGTAGTCTTCATTAGATTTCAAAAGTGCTCTTGAAATACCGTGTCTGATAGCTGAAGCTTGAGCGACAATTCCACCGCCAATAGCTTTTACTCTTACATCATATTTGTCTTGATTTTCTGTAAGAACTAATGGTCTATAAATCATCATTTCAACAGAAGGCATATTGCCGATATAATCAGCTAATTTCTTTCCGTTAACGAAGATTCTGCCTTTACCTTTAACCAATTTAACAACTGCGATAGCGCATTTTCTGCGGCCTGTAGCCATAATTTCTTTAGATTCAGCCATTACTTAGCCTCCTTCGGTAATACAACCGGTTTTTGAGCGGCATGAGGATGTTCAGAACCGCAGTATACTTTTAACTTAGTGAATTGAGTATCGCCCAAAGTGTTGTGCTGTAACATACCTTTTACGGCTTTTTCAATCAACTTAGTTGCATCTTTTTCACGAACTTCTTTTACGGAAGCTGCTTTTAATCCACCCGGATAACCTGTGTGGTGGTAATAAATTTTATCTGTTTCTTTGTTACCTGAAACCAACACTTTTTCTGCGTTGATAACGATTACG
>CADCNZ010000120.1 GCA_902802935.1 uncultured bacterium
AAATATGCCGCAACTCGGAATTGAACCAAGGACACAGGGATTTTCAGTCCCTTGCTCTACCAACTGAGCTATTGCGGCATACTTTATAAAATCTTTTCAATAAAACCATTGTACTTGCTCAAGATTTATAATCAAGCAAAATTTTGTTCAAGCTCTTAGCCTAAAATTTTTGGACTGTCGTTTGCACGTTTTCAGACCTATCCTCCTTGCGGAGCGAACCAAGCAGTAACGTTTCGTCCTTCAATCATTGGTTTCTTTTCAACGACAAGAGGATCGTTGGCAAGGTCTGTAATAAATCTGTTTGCCAAATCTACAGCTAAGCCGGAGTGCTGCATTTCACGCCCTCTAAGCATTACTACAAGCTTAACCTTGTTGCCTTGTGATATGAATTTACGAATATTTTTCAATCGTACTTCATAATCATGGGTATCTATTTTATAACGAACTTTAACCTCTTTAATATCAACTGTATGTTGTTTTTTCTTAGCTTCCTTTGCTTTTTTTTCAAGTTCGTAGCGATATTTACCAAAATTTAAAATCTTTGCTACCGGAGGTGCCTGATTAGGACTTATAACAACCAAATCTAAATCCGCATCTTCTGCCATTCTCAATGCTTCTGAAGTAGGTACTACTCCGCGATTTTCTCCGTTTTCGTCAATTAATCTGACTTCTTTTGCTCTAATTCTTTCATTAATTAGAGGTTTTTCCTTTCCTTTGCCAAGGTTTCTGTCTTCGTTTGAAATAATAATTCTCCTTTTTATTAATTTTACATTTTTTATAATACCATGCTTTCAGCAATTTTCAAGTATTTGAGACTAATTTTCAGACTCTTTGATATATTCCGGATTTAGCGCAAGCCAAGTATATGCTTCATTTACACCCTGTGGAATATCTGTAACAAAAGTTCCCCCGTTTCTACCTCGTGAGAATGCAATATACCCATCATCGGATAAGTTATCAAGGGCTTTTTTTACCGTTTTTGTACTTACGTTATACTTTGCAGCAAAAACTCTTATTGTCGGAAGCTTGTCACCGATTGAACACTCTTTTAATATATATTCTTTGATTTTAAGCTCTATCTTTTCATAATCGTATAATGTATTTTCTTTTTGCAGAGATGCAACTCTTGTACCGTATCTGCCTCTGCGAGTGCTTAAAATACCTGTTTGAATTAAATATTTTACAGCATCGTGTACTGTTTTAATGCTTACATTGTACATCTTAGCGAGTTCATTATTTGAAGGCAGCTTGTCGCCTTCTTCAAAATTTTGCTCCGCATATTGTCTTATTTTAGCTGCTATTTTTTCAACTAATGTTTTTGACTCTATATTTCTAACATCAAAATCAATGTTTGATATTACAAAATATTTACCTTTTTTGGATATTACTCCTTCAAGCATCAAAGTATTTATAGCAGTTCGTATAGTTGTTGAGGAAAATCTTGTTATATTACTTAATTCTCGAGTGGAAAGAATTCTTTCTCCTAAAGAATAATTATTATCCAGTATATGCTGCTTAATAATTTCTACCGCTTCTTCTCTTTTTGATGTAAGTTTTTCTATATAATGAGAAGAATTATTTTCTTTAATATAAGTACCTATTTTTTGTTTAGATTCAACTATACCAATATCTTCCAGTATACGAAATGCGTTTTGAATCGTTCCCTTACTTACACCAATATGAAAAGCCAAGTCACCTTTTAGCGGCAAAAAATCATGATATTTTACCATGCCGGTCTTCAATGATTTTGTAATCCAAACATTCAGCCATTTTGCTATTTTATTTGCTTTATTTTCACCTATTCCAAAACTGTGTACATGCGGCGCCATTTCTGCTATTGTAATCCGCCTTGGAATATAATTATGTAACATATTTTTCCCTTTTTGTCTTTACACTGCATTTATAATAGCACAACCGAAGCTAAACAATATAGAATTCTATTCCCAAAATCAGTAATATATGATATTATTCTATTAACAAAAAGAGAGGACGCAATGCAGATTTCAAAACAGCTTGTTATAAAAAAAGAAATTCCTATTGATAATTCAAAAGATTTAATTAATTCTATGGACGTTGCTCTTGCTGAGTATTATTGTAAAAACAATGATGCCGCAAGAGGTCTTGAAATATTTAGAGAACTTATTCCTAATGTAGCGGATCCTCTTGAACGCAACAGTATTGTTAATAACTATATAAATAATGCCGTTATATACGCGCAAAAGCTCATGTCTGAAAAAAAATTTATAGAAGCTATTGAACAGTACCGTGATATTATGAAATTTTCAGGTTTCCCAATAAATATTTATAAAAATATAGGTCTCTGCATGAAAGCAATCGGCAATGCAGACCTAGCTATTAAATTTCTCAAAAGATTTGAAGAGATTTCTCCTGATAAAGAAGATGTATATGTATATCTTGCCGATTTAACGTACACTGATATTAAAGACAACAAAAAAGCCATCGAATATTATGAAAAAGCTCTTGAAAAAAATAGAAATAATTATTCTATATATAATATGCTTGGTCACTTATATTCTACTTGTTACCAAGATAAGTTTAAAGACAAACAGATTGAATATTTGACACGAGCTTTTGAACTTGCTCCTCAAAATAGAATTGTAGTAAAAAATTTAGCCTATGTATACGGTAAATTTGATGAAATTCAAAAAGCAGACGAATTTTATCAAAAATTGATGTATCTTAACCCTACACATTCTGATTTACACGCATACGGAGCATACTTGGTTCGACATGAAAGATTCTCTGAAGGCTTTAAATTCCTCCAACACAGATTTCAAAAAGAAGACCTCAAAAATGCAGCTTTCCCTGCACTTCTAATGACCAAAAAGAAAAAATGGAACATGAAAATTGATATAAAAGATAAAAATATTCTTGTCCATTTTGAACAAGGTTTTGGTGACTCAATTCTGTTTGTCAGATTTGTAAGTGAACTTCAAAAACATTGTAAAAGTGTTTCTGTTGTTGTTCAAAACGGATTGATTGATTTATTTAAAGACTCAAAAATGGGTTTTGAGATATATTCCGAAGCTGATATTCCAAATATACAGTATGATTATTGGATTGCAATGATGGATTTGCCTATTGTGTGTGAAACTCAAGTAAGAACTATACCAAAAGCCCAAGGTTATCTAAAAGTACCTAAAACAAAAATTAATGCATTCAAAAAAGAACATATTAATGATAATGATAAACTCAAAATAGGTATAGCCTTTGAAGGGACTGCCGCAAGTAAAGAAACAGATAGAGACATTCCTTTGAGTTACTTATATCCGCTTATGAAACTTCCCGATGTAGAAGTATACAGCTTTCAGGTTGATGATATAAGCAGGCAAATGGATAAAGTCCCTAAGGATGCAAACTTAATTCGACTTGGAAAAACATTTAAAAATTGGGAAGATACTGCTTGTGCAATGAACTGTATGGACTTGATGGTAACAACTGATAACGGTGTTATGAACCTTGCCGGCGCTCTTGGCATAAAAACATTTGGTTTATTTAACAGAATTGTTGAATGGCGCTGGTATAAAGTTCAAGGTGAAGATATCGGCTGGTATAAGAGTATTAAACCATTCCAAGCTCCTACGGCAGGTGCATGGGAAATTCCTGTTGCCAAAGTTATGGAAGAAGTTGAAAAATTAAGATGCAAAAAGATTGCTGAAAAAATAAAAAGAAAAGTTTAATTTGGCTAATTTATCCATTTAAAGCTTTTAACATAATCTTCGCCATTAATATTTCCTTTGATAACTGCAATAAATTTTCTATATGCCTTGCTTGATAATTCTATACCCGGAATTCTATTTATATGTTCGAGAATAACAGTGTCTTTTTCCAAGTCAACACCTGGAATAACATTAAATAATGTATTTATAGAGACATTGCCTATCGGTCCGAACATTGTTGCGATTTTCTTGGATAGTAATCCTAATACTTCCATATCCGCAACAGCTGTCGCGAAATTATAATTACCTGTTATAAATAAGCTTAAATTATTACCTTTAGTTGAAATCTCTATATCTTCCGCTATGCCGTTATTCATGTGCATAGCACCATATATTTCTGAAAAATCACCTGTTTTAAGCGGAGTTATTATATCTATAACACTGTTAATCGATAATCCTGTTATACCTCCCTTCAACAAATTCCCTGCACGTAAAAGATATTCCAGCGAACCTAATTTTGGCATTCTGCCGTTGGCAACGCTAAAAGATGCCTTTCCGCCAAGAGTTTTCATACAATTATCAAAATTGGAACCATTACAGTTAATTTTCATCTCGCCGGTAAGATCACCGTATATTTGATTTTTTAAATCAAATAATGCATAGGTTAAATCATTTGCATTAATTCTATCAGCCTTAATTCCAAGTGTAGTTTTATTATCTTTTAAACTATACGAAAAATTGCCTTTAAGAATACCGCTCGCGGCTTTGAAACTAAAGTCATTAACATTTATCAAACCTTTTTCTGTCAGCGAAGCATTTGCAACGAAATTTTCTGCATTAATATTTCTTAACTTTATATTATCTGCATTCATTTTAACGTGTTTCACTACAGCAGAAGACAAGTCAAAACCCTCCAGCGTTTGGTAATCTTCCTGCACTTGAGAAGCTTTAAGCTTATTTGTAATATGATCCAAATCAAGCATTTTTGTGTAAATCTCGGCATTTTCTACATAATATGGAGCCACTAATTTATTCTTTAGTACTCCCTTAAATTTTACATCATTACCCAAAACCTCACCTTTAGACGAAAGTTCTATTACTCTGTCTTTAAAATTAAATGAAATGTTTTTCATTATAATATCCAAGAAAGAAACATTCGTTTCAAAGATATGGAAAGTACCGTTTAATTTTGGATTTGACAATTTACCGTTAAATTTTAAATCAGATGTAAATTGACCTTGTTTTATATTTGGTTTTCTGAATATTATATTAAAAATTCTCGCATCAGTCGGGTTATTTGTTTTTATTCGCAAATCACGGAAAGCAAGGTCATCCGGATATACTTCTATTTCACCACCGGCTTTAAGCATATTTAATCTTGTCCGCCTTCTTCCTTGTGAATCAATATTTTTATCATAAGAAAATTCTCTTATTTTTAGAATATTCTGTCTAAGAACATTCATATCAAGATTTAGTACAATAGCATTTTCTATATCACCTACAAAAGCACCTAAATAATATATGCTTGAATCTTTTGCCATATCAACTACAGCATTTATATTATAATCATCCCTTGTTCCGTTTAGCTTAAAATTATATACTATATCTCCCTTTATTTTGATAGGATAAATTCTATTTTTATTAATATATTTATCTATAAAATCCTGCTTTGGCTTTGAGTTAAAATATAAATTCATATTTTTGTTTGATAAGAAATCATGTATACCGCCATCAATCAATATAGGCATACCGTCCGCCATCAAATTTATTTTATTAAGTCCCAAGTAGTTTTTACGTGCATATATACTGCCGTTTATAACTTGTATAGGCAAATCCAGAGGGAGATATGTAAACGCTATACCGCCAATATCTGTTGATGCATTAATATTATTGTTAGAAATTGTTGCATCTAAATTTATTTTTCCCTTATCAAAGCGTACCTGTTTTATATAATCCTGTATATTTTGCGGAAGTATTAAATATTGACTGAAAATATTTATATGCCCTAATTCAAAGTCTGATAATTTGATAGAACCGTTTAAAAGAGGTTTTGTTGTTACATTATCTGCATTAATATTTATTTTAAATAAGCTTGGACTGTCTTTAAAAGAACCGTTTATGTTTTTTAAAGTCAGCTTACCTTTCTTAAGACTTATTTCACCGCCTGTAACTTTAATCCTATTATTTGGCTTACTGCCCAATATTTGTGCAGAAAAATCAACTTTGTCATATTCCACTTTGTCAATTTTACCTTTGTACAAGGCATTTATATTAAGATAAATATTACCTATTTCATCCTTTATTTTATTGTTTGATTTAAGAATTGTACTTAAATTCAGTCTCGGAATATTTGCTGTTAAATCGGCAAAATTATCTTTTACAATCACTTTTGCAGACAATGGCGAATCTCCGATTTTTGAATTTAATTCTACTTGAGCACTTGTTTTATCAAATGTTGCAAAACCTTTTGTATTTGTGATTTCTATATCATCAAGACCAAAAATATTATCAAGAAATTCAATTCTGCCTGATGCAAATACATTTTCATTAATTTTAATTTTATTTACATCTATTATATTTCCGTATACTTTAAGTTTTATATTAATAAGTCCCGCAAGCTTGTCAATTTTTGGAAGCATTTTTTTAACATCAATAAGAAGTTTCGAATTTTGAATTGCGTTATAAAAATATTGAATCTCTTGGTTCTTTGTCAACACATCAAAATCAAACTTTCCTGCAAGATTACATGTACCTTTAATATCAAATTTTTTACCGTTTACATTTCCGTTATTCAATATAAAAACAGCATTTTCGTCATCAAAAGTCAAACGCGCACTAGCATCTTTTAAAATAACATCGGGAATATCCAAAAAATTAGTAGTAACATTATTAAAGTTTAAATAGCCCCAAACATGTGGATTTTTCCTGTTACCTTTTATAAAAATATCAATATTACCATCCCCATGAATATCCATAATCGGAACAGGACCTATAACAAAATTTAAAATTTCATGTATAGGATTAACTTTCGCCTCTGCTGTTGCTAAATCGACATTTTTTGTACTCCAAACACGCATGTCTGCATATTTTACATTATATAATTCAACTCCTCCCTTTACCCAAACTTTTTCTACGGGACTTGCCGGCACAAAAACATCAAAATTTAAATACTTACCAATAAAATCGAGCTTTACGGTTGCACCTTTTGTATTCTTTATAGGTTCTGTTAAAATACCGTTATTTATATAAATTTCACCATTTATAGATGGCTCCAGATTTTTTCCCTTTATGTTTAAATTTCCTATTATGTCCCCAAAGAATTTATATTTCTTAAGTTTATATACATCAATGTCTTCTGTTGCAAAAGCTGGCAAAAGATTTATAAAATCTTCTATTTTAGATTTATTTATTTGGACACTCAAATTGTAATCCGGCAGCGGCCTGTCTAAATAATCTTTTATACTGCCTTTTATATAAACATCTATATTTTTAGAAAGAATTTCCGTATTTTCTATTAATATACTTTTTCTTGTCAAATTATAATCTGACGTAACATATAAAACATTGGGGAAAATAATAGATTTTGCATTGTCTTTCATAATTATGGAACAATCTGTTAATGACATTTTTAAATGACTTTTATCAGCATTAATATCGATTATTCCCTTTGTTTTGACTATATCTTGAGGTAAATAGTACTTTAGGTATTCTCCCAAAGGAGAAATGTCAAGATTTGATAAAGTAATGTCAATAATACTTTTTTGCACATCATTGTTACGCGGCAGAAAAAGTTTTACGTTTGCTTGTGACAATTTGCCATTAAGTTTTACTTCACTTTCCAAATTGAATTTAACATATCTGTTATTTTTTTTGTAACAAAAATTTTTCCCAGAATATTCTGCAGGATTTTTGATACCTTTTTGTCTAAGCTCTGCATAAAAAGAATCCAATTTTATGCTGTCACAACATATTTTTGTGTTTGCTGCTTTTGACATAACATCTTTATCTAATGTAAGATTATTTTCTAATTTTGTGTATAAAATAATGTCTGTCGAGGACAATTTATTAATATGAAGTCTTCCTGATAGCAACGGAAGTAAACGTATTTTAATATAAGGATTTTTAGCCCTAAAAACATTATTTAAATTCTTATCGCTTATTTCCAGTAAATCTGCCTTAACTCTAATAACAGGTAAAACAGATAGTTTCACATTGGGTTTAACTATTTTTACATTATATTCGGTGTTGTACGAGATATTTTCGCATATTATTGATATTATATTACCGGCAAAGTACGGTAATATTCCTAACCATAATATGTAAAATCCTGCAATTATTAATATATATTTATTAAAAAAACGACTCATCTCAACTAATCTATATTACCAATAAATTATTACTATAACAACCCTACAGTGTACCAATTAAATCATACTCGGTACAGTCTGTAATTTTGACTTGTTCTATATCACCAGGAACAACAGCTTTGTCTGTCATAATTTTAACAACTCCGTCGACCTCAGGAGCATCATATTCACTTCGTGCAACTATATCGCCTTCATCAGAATATGCTTCTATAATACAAGGAATTGTTTTTCCTACAAATTTTTTATTTCTTTCGAGTGATATCTTTTGCTGTATCTTCATAAGTTTGTTGTATCTTGATTTTGCGACTTTAGCAGATACTCGATTCGGCAAGTTATATGAAGGAGTGCCTTTTTCCCTTGAATATGTAAAGACGCCAACCCTGTCAAATTTCATTTCCTCAATAAAATTTGCCAGATTTTCGAAATATTCGTCTGTTTCCCCAGGATACCCGACAATAAATGTTGTTCTAATTGAAACATTTGGAATTCTTTTCCTTATATTTTCTATCATAGGACGATAGTCAAAAGCCGGACGATTCATCATTTTTAGCATTTCTGGGTGAGAATGTTGAAGCGGAATATCTACGTATTTAACAATTTTGTCACATTTTGATATTGTATCCAATAGTTCATCGGTCATTTGCGTAGGATATGCATACATAAATCTTATCCAACCGAGATTTTCTATTTTGTTTAATTCTCTTAAAAGCTCCGATAGCATTGGTTTTTTATATAAATCAATACCATAACTTGTTGTGTCTTGTGCAATTAATATAATTTCTGTAACACCTTTGTTAGCAAGATTTTTTGCTTCGCTAACAATGTCTTCTATTTTTCGGGAATGATAATCCCCGCGCAAATACGGTATTACACAATAGCCGCAGCGATAATTACAACCGTCTGCAATCTTGATATATGAACTTGCGCCCATTGTAATTTGCTGACGTTCAACGTTTTCGGGATAAATATAATCAGGCTTTTCACTAACTTCTTCTGTATAATCATTATCAAGATTTTTTATTATCTCAACAATTTTATTAAAATCTGTAGCCCCAACCATACCTGCGATTTCAGGAATTTCCTTTTTTAATTCATCAGGATGCTTTTGAGAAAGACAGCCTGCAACAATAACTTTTTTACCTTTTTCTACAAGTTCTAATATTGTACTTATAGATTCTCTTTCTGCATCACAGATAAAAGAACATGTATTAACAATAACAATATCTGTTTCATCTTCGTTCAAAGTCACTTCATATCCATTTTGAACCAATATTCCCAATATTAACTCGGAATCTACCAAATTTTTTGCGCAACCGTGACTTATAAGAGCTATTTTTTTCATATTTATTCACCTTTGAAAATAAAAAATACCGCTAAAATTATAAAAATGAAACCTATAAGATAATTCCATCTAAATTGTTCTTTTAAGTATAAAATTGAAAACACAGAAAATACCAAAAGTGTAATCACCTCTTGTATTGTCTTTAATTGTGCCGCATTATATACAGAATATCCTATTCTATTCGCCGGAACCTGAAAACAATATTCAAAAAATGCAATTCCCCAGCTTGCAATAATTACAAGTAATATGGGCATACTCCTGAATTTTAAATGACCGTACCATGCAAAGGTCATAAATATATTTGAAATTAAAAGCAAAATTATAGGTGTGAGATGTCTTAACATAATTCGATTTTAGCATAAAAGAGGTAAATATACTGACACAACTTTTTATTTCAAATTAATTTTTATATATAAAAGTTAATTTTTTCTTGCAAAGGTTTTGTACTTACCTTAAAATATATTATCAAAGGGGTTTTTTATGGCTGACAAAAAAAGAATACTTATTGTTGATGATGACACTGAAATCAGAGATTTGCTTGAATTTGATATATCTTCAAGCGGATATTTTACAGATACTGCAAAAGATGGAATGGAAGGTTTAAACAAAGCTCTTAATAACAAATACGATCTTATTCTTTTGGACGTTATGATGCCTAAAATGAACGGCTTTGATGTTTGTAAAAACATTCGGCAAGCAAAGATTAACGTTCCTATACTTATGTTAACCGCAAAAGGAACCATTGACGATAAAACAAGCGGTTTTGACAGCGGAGCGGACGATTATTTGGTGAAACCGTTTGATATACAGGAAGTTTTACTCAGAATAAGAGTACTTCTGAGGCGAAATTTGCCGCCTGTTGAAAACAATTTGTCAAATGAAATTCTTGAAGCAGGAAATATTGAAATTATTCCTGACACTTTAGAAAGTGTGATTCTTAATGAACGTAAAAAGCTTACTCCTACCGAATTTGAGATTCTGTATTGCTTGATGCAGCATTTTAATAAACCGGTAACTCTTGCAACTCTTTTGGAAGAAGTCTGGGGATATGGAAGTGATGAGGACGTGAGAATGCTAAGAGTTCACGTGGGAGCGCTCAGAAACAAAATTGAGCCTGATGCAAAGAAACCTCAATATCTGCATACTGTAACTAATGTCGGATATAAATTAACTCCGTTTGGAGAAAACTAATATGGTTCAATTTTTTTCAAAAAGACGTTTAAAAATAGCTGAACAAATTGTTGTAGTAAGCTTTTTTGCCGTGTTAATACCTATGACCGTCAGCGGATTTATTATTAACAACATAAATCAGCAGTCAAACCGAGCCCATTTGAGGTCTGCAGCTATTATGGTTGCTAATATAGTATCAGAGGAAATTGATGTTTTTGTACAGTCAATAAATAGTGAAATGGCACAAATAGCTGCAACTATTGAATTCTACGATTCTCCCGAACAGGAAAACCAATATATTGAATCTGTTTTAAAAAGTATGCCTTTTTACAAAAAGCTTGCAATTGTTAAAGATAAAAATAAGCTTGCCCGATATAAATCGTATAATTCCAAAGACAATTACGTTGTTTATGATTACGAAATGGACGATGGCAGGTATTTGGTGGCGGTTTTAGATTTGGATAACCTTAAAAAGAACCTTTTTAAAACTTTACCGGAAGACAAGCGCCAAATATACGTTTTAGCAGGAGAAGATAACGAGTTGGTTGCCTCATCAAGCAATTTTTCTCAAAAAGGGTTTGAATCAAGTATAGAACAACTGCCTGCAAAATTGAAAACTGATGTACCAATTGTATACGGAGAAGTTAAAAACCAACCCCTTGTTTATCTAAAAAAAACCAATCCGAATGCAATTATCATTGTTAATACAACAGAGGCGGTAAAAAAACATACAATCGACTACAACAGAGATAAAATAATACTTTCAATCATCATTGCCATGCTCACAATATTCTTTGTTGTCGGATTATACACATCTTACCTGTACACCAATATTCGTCAGTTATTCAAGGCAATTATTGCGATATCAAAAGGAAACTATGAACGCAGAATTCGCCTTTTAACCAATATTTTTACGCCTTTTGAGATTGTTTTTCTCGGAAATGAGTTCAATAAGATGGTTAAACAAATTCACAAATCCTATATTCAGCTCAAAAAGAAGAATAAAGAGCTAAAACAGTTGAATGAATTTCGATCTAATATGATTGATACAGTAAGTCATGAATTCAGAACACCACTTACAAGTATTCAAGGTTATACATCAAGGCTTTTGCGTCAAGATATTGAAATTGATGAAGAAACAAAACAAAAATCCCTAAAAGTTATTAAGCGTCAATCTGAACGTTTAAAACGTATGATAGAAGATTTGCTTGTTATACCTGATATTGAAGGCGCCAGACTTAACGTAAATCTTGTTTCTGTGCCTATTAATACGATAGTCGAGAGTGCAATTTTTCTTGTTAAAAATGATTCCGGTAAAGAAATAGTAAATAACGTAGAAAATTGTTCAACAGAAATCATTGCAGACACAGACAGAATTGAGCAGGTTTTTGTTAACCTGATTGAAAATGCAATAAAATATGCTCCGGAAAATTCGCCTATAACACTTGATTGGGAGCAGGAAGGAAACAAGCTTTGTGTCAGCGTTAAAAATGATTATGATGTAATACCGCGAGAAAAGTTAAAAACATTATTTGAAAAATTCACACGTCTTGATGATTCTACTACAAGAACCACACGAGGCACAGGGCTGGGTTTGTATATAGTTAAAGGTCTTGTTGAAGCTATGGACGGGGAAATACGAGTTTATTCAAATGAAGAATGCGGATTTTGTGTAAAAGTAATAATGCCGGTTGCATAAGCGATTTTAATACAAAAGGCTTGTAGATAACACTATAAGACAGTGTATGAAAAGTCTTTTTGGTTACTTTTTCTACAAAAGCAAACGTCCCTATTTAATATAAAAGGCTTGTAGATAATACTACAAGCCAGTGTATGAAAAGTCTTTTTGGTTACTTTTTCTACAGAAAAAGTAACTACATCATGCCGCCCATACCGCCCATGCCTGCCATTGCTGACATATCAGGAGCTTTTGATTCTTC
>CADCNZ010000121.1 GCA_902802935.1 uncultured bacterium
CTTATTAAATACAAAAACTTAATAAAAAACACATAGCCTCTCACGGGCTATTATGAGAGCGGGGGCTACATACCCGCTCTTTTCCTTCAACATATCCGGTTCGAAATCTCAAACAGAGTATAAGAAAGAAATTAATTTGATATCACTAACGCTAACGCTATTGTTTCTAAAAACAAGGTCGTTGGCGTTATAGAACATTTTATGCTAAATTGTTTATATGAAGAGAGTCTGCATATTATTTTTTCTTTTAATAATATTCCAAATCGAATGTTTTGCAGAAAGCTACGTGTTTTCGGATAATAATAAATTCGGATTGAAAACTCAAGCCGGAGAAATAATAGTATCCGCAAAATATAAAAAGCTGGTCAGACTTGGTGAAACAGCATGGATAATGCAACAAGGTACAAAGTTCGGGATAATTTCCGATGACGGTAAAATTATTGTTGAACCTAAATACAATCAAGCTGAAAGAGTTTTAGGCAAATTTGTAAAATTCTCAAAAGGAGATAAATACGGAATTTTTGATGAAATGGGGTTTGATATTCTTCCGGTTGAGTATTCCTCAATAGATCTTCTTTATGGCGGCATGTTTGTTACATGTAAAAATTATAAGTATGGTATTACGGATTTAAACGGGCTAATAATTTTGGATAATATATTTGACGATATTTATATGCCTGATTTTCACAAATTGATTCTTGTTTACGGAAATCAAACATATGAAATAGAGCGACCGAAAGGCGAAGGGGTAAATGGGATAGATATTCCTACGGAGTTGTTATCTTTGCATCAAAGCAAGGATGATATATCAATAACCGAACTTGCCTCAAGCCCTTTTGCAACAACCGGATATTATGGTGTTACACTTACTGACTACACACTTAAACTTATTTCTTCAATCTCACCTGCTTATGAACAAACTATTGACGAGCTTATGTACTCAAAAGGAGCAGATTCAGTATCAATACTAATGAAATTTTCTTGGATTCCAAAATTTCCTTTTGTATATGCGAAAAGATATTACAAAAGTCTTATTGCGCCAAATAACGGCCCATTAAACGGAGTAAAAACCAATCTAAAAAGCAAAATAAAAGAATAAGTTATAATTTTTGTCTTAAAACTGAATTAGAACCTTGGCAGGTTATA
This sequence comes from uncultured bacterium, assembly GCA_902802935.1. Taxonomy (GTDB): domain Bacteria; phylum Cyanobacteriota; class Vampirovibrionia; order Gastranaerophilales; family Gastranaerophilaceae; genus CAG-196. The sequence goes on from CADCNZ010000121.1 coordinate 1,147, forward strand.
AACAACATATCTCCTTCAACATGCAATCCGTAGGGTTTGTCAACTTTTGATACAAACACTGTTGGAGAACCTGACGGAGTAATTTTTAAAATATTGTTTGTATTATAGTTAGAAACATATATATTACCCAAGCTGTCGCTTGCAAGGCTTATTGGTCCGCTAATCAGAGGACTTTTTACAAAAACAATACGCTTTCCGTCGGGAGTAATTTTAATTATTGAATTATCTGAAAATAGTGCAACATAAACATTTCCAAACTTATCAGTTGTAATTCCGGTCGGACTTAAGATGTTTTCATATACTCCGGAATAATTTGCAACCGTTGAAGGTTTATTTACAGGCTTAGGTTGAGGAAGTTGAGTTGCCAAATTGACAGATTCAGCAAGCTCTGCTCCTCTCTGATAATAACTGCTCGAAGTAGGAATGAGCGCTAAAAATTCTCTGGTTTTTGCATAATCTTCTATCTTAGAATTTAAAAACGCGAGTTTGTATATAACTTCATAATCATTAGGATTTCTTACATAAACCTGTTTGTACGCATTAATAGCTTCGGCATATTGTTTAAGATATTCTAAAACCGTTCCCAAGTTGTAGTATGCATCAATATAATCAGGATAAGTACGTGTAGCAGAGCGAAAACATTCAATAGCTCGTTCATACATACCGAGTTTATAAAAATCTATACCCTGATTATAATCAAGCTTTGCATCGACAGGAATTTCCGCTGCGTAAACGGAAAGCGACATCGACAACATTAAGATTGCAGCTATTCTCTTGAACATACGAAAATTATATCACAGTTTTGGATTTTAGGGTAGAATGTAAATATGAAACCAAAAGTTATAGCAGTAGTAGGACCGACTGCAAGCGGAAAAACAGCAATGGCAATAGAGCTTGCTAAAAAAATGAACGGAGAAGTTGTCTCTGCGGATTCTCGTCTTGTATATAGAGGGTTTAATATCGCAGCTGCAAAACCAACGATTGAAGAACGCCAAGGAATACCGCATCATATGATTGATATCGTTGAACCTGAATATGATTATTCAGTCGGAGATTATTATAAGGATGCAAAAAAAGTTATTTCTGAAATATTATCACGCAAAAAAACTCCAATCATAGCAGGCGGAACTGGTTTGTATTTTAGAATCCTGTTAGAAAATTACAATCTGCCGGAGGCGGAAACAAATTACGAACTCAGAAAAGAGCTTGAATTAAAAGAAAAAGAAGAGCTTTTGGCAGAATTAAAAAACGTGGATTCTATTACGTTTGAAAGAGTAAAAGACTCAAATAAAAGGCGCATTATAAGAGCTTTGGAATTAATTAAAACTCTTGGAAAACCTCTCTCAAAAATTGACTTGCAGAAAGAACCGGAGTTTGATGTTGATTGGAGAATGCCTGAAATTGTTTCGCGTGAGTGGCTATATGACAGAATTAATAAACGTGTTGATATTATGCTAAAAGAAGGTATTGTTGAGGAAACAAAAAATTTGATTGCAAAACACGGAAGAATAAAAAATATAGTGGATACTATAGGATATAAAGAAATTATCGAATACATAGACGGAAATATGAGCTTGGACGAAGCTTTGGATAAATTAAAACAACACTCAAGAAATTATGCAAAACGCCAATTGACTTGGTTCAGAAAGAATCCTGCTTTAAAAATAGAATGTTAGTTTGTGGTAAAATCCAATTATGAAAAATATTAAAGTTAAATGTCCTGCAAAAATAAATTTAACTCTGGAAATTGTGAATAAGCGTCCGGACGGGTTTCATAATATAAAAAGTGTTATGCAAATGATTAGTTTGTATGACTTTCTTGATATAAAAGTTCAAAAATCCGAAGAAATAAGAATTCTGCTTTCCGGAAATAGTAATGAAATTCCTTATAACGAAAAGAATCTTGTCTATAAAGCTGCAGAACTTTTTCTCAAGGAAGCAGAGGTTGAAGGATATGAAATTTCAATTGACATAGAAAAACACATACCTGTATCAGCAGGACTTGCCGGCGGAAGTACCGATGCGGCAGGAACTTTATATGGATTGAATGAAATGTTTGATTTGCCTTTCAGCAAAGAAAAACTTCATCAACTCTGTTCTACACTAGGCTCAGATTTGAATGTGTGTCTTGAAGGAGGATGTTTGCTTGCAACAGCAAGGGGTGAAAAAATAGAGCCCTTAAAACCTATTGAAATGAATTTAACATTAATTAAACCTAAAAACCTCGGGATTTCTGCCGGAGAAGCATACACAAAATATTCCAAAAAATTATTCAAACCTCAAAATAATAAAACCGAAAAACTTATAGATGCAATGAATTCGGGCAAAAATATTACAAACATGCTCTACAATGACCTCGAATACGCGGTTTTTGATGATTATGATGAGCTGCAATATATAAAATCTAAACTTCCGAATTCTATAATGTCCGGCTCAGGTTCAACATACTTTGTGCTTGGTGAAAATGAAATTCCTGAGTTTCCTGACAACTTTCAAGTCATAAAAAATTTAAAATTTATAAATAATGGTGTTGAAACTATACTCTAACTTCAGCTTCAAAAGAATACTCAGCAGGCCCTGTCATGAATACATTATGATTTGTATCTTCTTTTGAACCTTCCCAGTCAATATGAACGGTTCCGCCTAAGAGTTCAACATCAACTGAATTTTCAATGTATCCGTTTAAAATTCCTGCTACAACTGATGCGCAGGCTCCTGTTCCACAAGCTAATGTAATGCCGCATCCGCGTTCCCAAACTCTAAGTTCTATTTTTTTACGAGAAAGTATTTTTATAAATTCTACATTCGTTTTTTCAGGAAATTCAGTACTTGTTTCGATTATCGGGCCAAATTCTTTGGCAAATTTTAGTGTATCATCCTCAGGTGAAACAAAAATAACAAAATGAGGGTTTCCCATAGATACAGCGTTTCCTTCAAATATCATATTTTTGACAGACATTTTATAATTTAGATTATTAGCCGAAAGAAAAGGTATTTTTTCAGATTCCAAAATTGGTTTTGACATATTAACCCTAACTTGTCCATCATCTAAAATTTTTGGTTTAATTATACCGGCTAAAGTGTTTACACTGAATTCTTTTTTATCGACATACCCTTTGTCATAAACATACTTTGCAAAGCATCTGATTCCGTTCCCGCACATTTGAGCTGTTGAGCCGTCAGAATTATAGAAAAACCATCCGATATCTGCATCATCTGTATTCAAGTTAGGAATAATAAGCCCGTCTGCACCAACTCCAAAATTTCTGTCACAAAGCTTTTTTGCTGCTTCAGACATTTTCATATTCATTTTTAAAAACTCATCGTGTTCAAGGATTACAAAATCGTTTCCGCATCCCTGCATTTTCGTAACTTTTATGCTCATATTTTTATCCCGTTATAACATTTTATTATTTTGACTTAAATCCTATTTTAGAAGGTTTTGTTCTATCCATCAACAAATCTATTGCTTCATATATTTTTTGCTTATCTGTTTCATTATCTTTGCAATACTGCATAAAATATTGTTCTAACTCTGCAAATCGTTTTGTTAAATCTTTATGCTCAAGAACATAGTGACGAACTTGCACAAATGTATTCATTATTTGTATGTTTGTTTGAATAGCTTTCTTAGAGCGCAATACAGAAGAAAGCATTGCAACTCCTTGTTCTGTAAAAACATAAGGCAGTTTTTGCCTGCCGCCTCTCTTTTCATCAGAATTTTTTGATATCACATTTTGTGATATCAAAGTTTGAAATTCTTCTTGTGTTAGCTGAAACATAAAATTTATTGGAAATCTCTCTATATTACGTTTAACGGCCTGATTCAAAGCTCTTGTTTCGACTTCATACAACATTGCTAAGTCGCTATCCAGCATGACTTTCATTCCGCGAATTTCGTGTATTAAATTCTTGATTTGCACCAAATCATTCATACAGTTATATTACAATAATTGAAAACGCATGTCTATATAAAAGCTCGCTATATTTTGAATAAAACGCTTTTTTAAAAAAGAAATGTAACGAATTTTTAACATTGCGTATTTTATTAATAAATTTATTTAACTTTCTGTACCTTATACAGATAAGGCTAAGAATTTAGGAAATTCTGTATGGCAATTGATAACTTGAACAGGTTTAATGGTTATAGTAATTTTTACCAGAATTACTATGGCTGTAATCCGCTTATAGCAAGTATCATCCCCATCCCCCAAAAATTTTACCCCTGTTTGTTGTATAATAAAACAAGAATTTAGAGGATTTAAGAATGATAAAAGTACAAAAGGGAACTAAAGATATACTTCCTGCAGAGATGCCGATTTGGCATTTTATGGAAGAAAAGGCTAACGAAATTTTTACAAAATACGGCGCAAAAGAGATTAGAACACCTATATTTGAAGCTACAGAATTATTTGCCCGCGGTGTCGGCGATACAACAGATATTGTCAACAAAGAAATGTATACCTTTGAAAAAAGCGACCGTTCTTTAACACTCCGTCCTGAAAATACAGCAGGTGTGGTTCGTTCTTTTATAGAAAACGGTATGCACAGACTTTCTGCCCCTGTTAAGCTTTGGTACAAAGGGCCGATGTTCAGATATGAACGTCCGCAAGCCGGCAGACAAAGACAATTTCATCAAGTAGGAGTTGAGGTTTTCGGAATAAAACAGGCAACTGCTGATGCGGAAGTAATTCTTATGGCTGTAAATTATCTAAAAGAGCTTGGATTAAATGATTTGACAGTCGAACTTAATTCTCTCGGCTGCCCAAAATGCAGAGAAGAATTCAAAACAAGACTAAAAGAAGTTATTCGCCCATACTTGCCTCAATTGTGTGAAGATTGCCAAACAAGGTTCGATAAAAATCCTCTGAGGCTTTTGGATTGCAAATCACCTGAGTGTCAAGAAATTTATGCAAAACCAGAAATTCAAGCGGTTATTCAAGGAGATTTTATTTGCGAAGAATGTTCCGAACACTTTGAAGAACTTAAAGGATACTTAGACGCTCTCGGAATAAAATATACAAGAAACAAGCTCCTTGTAAGAGGTTTGGATTACTACAACCGAACTGTTTTTGAAATAAAATCAAATAACCTCGGCTCACAAAACGCAGTTTGTGGAGGCGGAAGATATGATACACTTGTCAAAAACCTTGGAGGAGAAGATACTCCGGCAATCGGTTTTGCAATGGGAATGGAAAGACTTGCGTCTCTTCTTGGCGAAAAACAAGATAAAAAACTGAAAGCATATATTGTTTCAAATAATACTCTTGAAGCAATAAAGCTCGCAGAAGAACTTCGAGCAAAAAATATAACTTGTGAGTTTGATTTAACAAACAAAAAATTTGTTAAACAACTTGAAAAAGCTTCAAAAGTTGCTGAATATGCACTTATATTAGGCGAAGATGAAATTTCTGCAAATAAAATTACGGTTAAAGACCTTGATACATCTGAACAAAAGACTATAAAAAAAGAAGAACTTGACTTGGTGTAAAAATATTTTTTGTTCGGTTTAGTATAAAATGTGCTTTTATAAAAAAATCACGAATTACAATTGTAAAAAAATGATTCGTGATTTTTTTAATTTAAGTATTTGTGTTAAAATGTCATTATAAAATGCAGTGGAGTAGATAGTGCACAATCTATCAAAAATATATAAAAATTTTATAATTTTTTCTATGGCGTCATTTGCCCTGCTTGCGCCATGTTTGGTTTGCTCTGCTGAAGAAAAAAATCTTGGTGATGAAACTGATTATATAGAAGAATCAACTTATGATTCAGACACTGCATATATTAATGATATTCAAATACTTGGCTCTAATATTATTAAACCGGAATATATTTTATCAAAAATGTCTCTCAAAAAAGGTGATTTGTATGACAAAGATAAAATGCAAAAAGATTTGAAAACAATATATAAACTCGGTTATTTTACGGAAAAAATGAAAGCTATACCAGTAAAGAATTCAAATGGTACAATTTCATTGAAAATTATTGTAGAGGAAAATATACCGATAACAGATTTTACAATTGAAGGGAACACTGTTGTATCCACTGCAGAATTATTACAATACTTGCTCCCACTGAAAGGCAAACCTCAAAATATAACCGCTATTAATAGAGCTATGGAACAAATAAACCAATGCTACTATGATAAGGGCTACATTTTATCCAAGATTGATTCAATATATGATGATCCGGACGGAACTCTGAATCTTAGTATTACTGAAGGAAAGATTAATAAAATTCTTATTTCGGGAAATGAAAAAACAAAAGATTACGTTATCGAACGTAACATTATGACTGAATCCGGAACGGTTTATAATGAAAATCAGATGAAACAAGATTTGGTACGTCTGTACTCCACTCAAGCATTTAAAGACGTAAACAGAAATATTGAAGTTTCTGAAGAAGATCCCAATAAGTTTAATATTACAATAGAACTCAAAGAGCAAAGAACGGCTTCCGTTTCTATAGGCGGCGGCTTGGATTCGGCAACAGGTGCTTTTGGTTCTGTGGGCATTTCTGATAACAATTTCCGCGGAGTTAATCAAAGAGTATCGCTCACAGGTATGGTTGGTTCAGGTATTTTAATGAGCGACTCGTCTATAAAACGCCATATGAATTATCAAGCCGAAATAAGCTTTTTTGAACCTCATTTTTTGAACTCTGATAATTCGCTTATGAGTAGAATTTATTTTAGGGATTTGGGAAGTTATCAAATACCATTGGCGCTTGAACGCAGAATCGGTATTGAAGGTACTGTTGCACACAGGTTGAAAATCAATCCGAGGTTGTCTTCAACATTTACTGTCGGCGGAGAATACATAAAGATTAAAGAGGGAGATGCACCAAGAATTGCATCTATGTACAGTTCTCATAACTTAAATATATCAGAACGTGCAAAACAGTTGGAGGGCGGATATTTCTTAAAATTTGCACCGGGACTTTCATATGATTCCAGAGATTCTGCAATAAATCCGAGAAACGGTGTTTTAGCATCAATAAAATATGAAGAAGCTTTTGGCATGGATTCCTTCGGAAAAACAAACGGACGTTTGACAGGTATGGCAAAAAAATACTATCCTGTAGCTAAGAAATCTTCATTCACATTAACCGGTAGAGGCGGAATTAAAGTTCACGGAGATCATATGCCTGAAGTTATGGCTTACCGCCTTGGCGGTCCTTATACAATCAGAGGATATAAAGTTAACGGTGTAGGTACAGGTACATCATTTATAATGGGTTCAGCAGAGCTGGCTACACCAATTCCATTCTTGGATAGAATAAAAGTAGGGTTCTTACAAAATCTCAGATTAACTTTCTGGGTTGATGCCGGTACAGTATTTAACCCAACCATTTCGAGTACTTTGTATGACAGACCGCTACATGCAATTACTGCCGGCGTAGGTTTGAAGGTTAATATGCCTGGAGTCGGTCCGTTGTCGATTGATTATGGATTCCCGCTTACGAATTGCGGCCCTTATGGCTCTAAACACGGATACTTTACTTTTGGCGCCGGTGACATTATGTATTAGATATAAAAAATAAAATGTTAATAATGAAAGGAGTTTTGATATGAAAGGTATAAAATTAGGATTAATTGCATTAGCAATTGTTGGGATGACAGGTATAGCTAACGCCGGTGGTGTTGGTTATATTGATTACTTAAAAGTAATTGATAACTATGATTATGCAAAACAAGTTACCAAAGAAGTTGATGCAAAAGGATTGGAAATGCAGCAATATTTGGTAGATAAAGAAAAAGAATATAAATCTCTTGATACACCTTTGAAAAAACAAACTTTTGAAGAAAGAGTATCACAAGAATTTAAGTCAAAAGAATCTGCATATATGGCTTTAAAAGAAAAAAGAGAACAGGAAGTTTATAATAAAATTAAAGAAGCAGCAAAAGCGGTAATGGTTGAACAAAAACTCGATGCTGTAATGGATGCAAGAGGTGTTTTTGTTGGCGGAATTGACATTACACCAAGTGTTATTTCTAAACTTAAAACTATGAAATAGGATTAATTTTATAATTGAGAACAGGGGAAGATTATGTATAACAAAAGAATGCAATATGTAATAAAATCAGTTCCGACAGATGATAAACAAGCTTTAGAAAATTTATTAAATGAAATGTCTGAAGCAGGTTGGGACTTGTACACAATGCACGAAGTTGAGACAGAATCTTCCTTTGATTTTAACTGTATCTTTATGAGACCGAAACAGGATGAGGATGAAACAGATCTAGATGACATTGTAAATATTACAAGTTTTAAGTATAGAATGGAAAAAATGCTAGCGGCTCCATCCAGTCCTTATGCATCTTGTAAAGAAATTCAATTAAAAATTTCCAATCAAAAAGAACGTATTAAAAAAATAAAATCAGAACTCGAGAGCGATAACCTTTCTCCTGAAAAGAAAAATCAACTTAATAGCCAGATGTCAGATGAACTCAGACAATTAGATGAGCTAAAACAAAGTCTCGTTAATGAAATTTCTCCTGATTCAATGTATTCTGCAATAAAAGAAGAAAAATTTGTTGTAAATCTGTCTGAAGAGATTCTTGAAATAATATCAATGGAAGCTAATGATAATCTTCTTGCTGAAACAGTTAAGATAAGACAAAAGTTGGCAGATAATTTGGGTTATGTTATTCCGCATATTCATTTTCATAACAGTGATGAATTAAACCAAAATGAATTTAGTATAAAAATTCACGATATTGAATCATTTAGAGGTTTTGCTTTCCCAGGATACATAGCTTATTATAAAGACGAATTAAAAGGATATAAACACACAGAGGACGATATTGTACTGATTGATGATTTAACCGGTAAAAAGCTTATATGGATACCTCAAAATAAAGTAAAAGATTTTTGGGTTAAGGGAATGTCATCCACAGAGTATATAGGGAAAGCTATAGAAACTATTTCTATACAAGAAGTTTCTGATATTATGGATTACAATGATATAAATAAATTTGTAGAAAAAGTTATTGAGAATAATTCGTTCCTTGTAGATAATATAATTCCTGATTTTATTACAGCTTCCGATTTAAAATATCTTCTGACATGTTTAATCAGGGAACAAGTCTCTGTTAAAAATATTGTGTACATATTCGAAAAAATAAATGATTACGCAAATGAACCAACCAAGGAAGACTTGCTTGATAAAGTCAGACTTGCTTTGTCTAAACATATTATTAAAGATTTATCAAAAGAAGGCGAATTAAAAGTCATTGAATTTGATGATGAAACTCTGGATAAAATATATTCATTTTTCCATGAGGATGAAGACGATGCAGTTATTAGAATAGATGCATCTGAGGTTCAAGAAATCGGTGAAAAAATAGAAAAATTTGCTAAATCAAAAAAAATATCAAACCCAATAATTGTAGTACCTATGGATATAAGGCATATGGTTTTTGTCATTCTGAATGAATTTGTCCAAAACTTGACAGTTCTTGCACACGAAGAACTTGTCGGTGATGCAAATATCAAATTTGTTGGAAAAGTTTAAAAACGGTTATATAGGCTTAAAAAATGTTTTTTCATACTTTTAGGTGTGTAGAACTGCGTTAAATATGCATTTCTGGCACAACACAATTTACAAGAAAGGATGAAAAGATGAATCTAGTTGAACCTATTAGAAGCAAGGAATCTGTTAATGATGTAAAAAGAGTTTTACGTCAAGATAGCACACGTAATTTACTCTTATTCCTTTTAGGGATTAATACCGGATTAAGAGTTTCGGATTTATTGAGTTTAAAAGTTAAAGATGTAAAGGGCAAAGATTTTGTGCAAATAAGGGAGAAAAAAACAAATAAAATTAAACGATTTCCTCTGCCTCAAGGAATAAAGAAATTTTTGGAAGAATATGTCGAAAACCAACCTTTAAACAGATATTTATTTAAAAGCAGAAAAGAATATAATAAACCTATTTCAAGAATACAAGCATACAGAATTATATCAGAGGCTTGTAATGTAATCGGAATTGATAATGTAGGCACTCATTCTTTAAGAAAAACTTTTGGCTATCATTTTTATAAGCGCACTAAGGACATTGCACTTTTACAAAAAATCCTAAATCACTCTTCGCAAGATATAACTTTGCGATATATAGGTCTGACACAAGAAGTGATTGATGATAAATTGATGGCTTTTGATTTATAAAAGATAGCGGCTTAAACAAATCGTTTAAGCCGCTATCTTTTATTAAAATTAAATATCCTCTTTAAATGTACTTTGAATCGTATTTCTTTCACTTTTACCGTATGAAGCAAGTGCTTTTCCGTAACCGATAATTGCTAAATTTCCGTCATCAGTTTCTTCAACTTTAACTTCGGATTTTAATTTCTCCGATACAGCATTTTTGTCACAAAATTCCATGTATTCTTTGTATGCGACCTTGTTAGGGTTATTTGTATCATTGGAGATATTATATTTACCTTCATCACTGTGCAAAGAAGAATTTGAATCTGCCTGCTTTAAATTTGGATGAACATTTGGTATTAATTTTGAAATATAATCAATTGTCTCATTTTCAGCTTGCATTGTTCGAAAAGATGCTGCCAATTGAGACATTTTTACCATCTGTTTTGTATTAATGCCTTTATCTTTGCAATAATCTTTGAATTCATCAAGAGATACTACTCCGTCTTCATCAGAATCCATATCTGCCATATACATGGGTTCACCCTTTTTGGCATACTCGGCAGTTTGATTTTGGGGATTATTACGGTTCACACGACCTGCACCGTTTAAATCGTTTAGTAATAATGATTGAATGTCTAATGAATTATTAGAAATAGCACTTACATCCATTACACACGACTCCTAAAATATCAATTATATATATTTAGTATAACTCTGTTTTTGATTTTCACACCCTCAACCTTAACAAAAATTAAATATAATAAAAAAATCAGGCCGTACCTTAAAGGAACGACCTGATTTACGTATATTATGTACTATACTTTTGCTAATTGTTTACGCGGATTAGCGATTGCTGCTTGTGCTGCAGCCAACTTAGCTTGCGGAATACGGAATGGTGAGCAAGATACATAGTTAAGTCCGATTTTGTGAGCGTACTTAACTGAATCAGGATCGCCGCCGTGTTCACCGCAGATACCGCCAACTAATGATGAGTTAACAGCTTTACCTTCATTGATAGACATTTCGATAAGTCTGCCTACACCTTTTGGGTCAAGCGTGATGAATGGGTTAGAAGGTAATATCTTTTGTTCAACATAGTTCTTTAAGAACTTACCTTCAGCATCGTCACGAGAGTAACCAAATGTCATTTGAGTAAGGTCATTTGTGCCATAAGAGAAGAATTCTGCTTCTGTTGCTACTTCATCAGCAGTTAATGCGGCACGAGGAATTTCAATCATAGTACCGAATTTATATTCAACTCTTATTCCTTTTTCGTTCATTACTTTTTCTGCAACTGCAACTAATGTAGCTTTAGCAGTCTTAAGTTCATTAATGTGACCTATAAGAGGAATCATAATCCATGGTTGAATGTGATGACCTTCTTTTGCCAAATCGCAGCAAGCTTCGAAAATTGCTCTAACTTGCATTTCATTGATTTCCGGATAAGTCAAACCTAAACGGCATCCTCTTAATCCCATCATCGGATTGGATTCTGATAAGCTTTCAACAATTTCAAGCATACGTTCATCTTCTTTGCATTCTTGACCTAATGCTTTTTTAGTTGCAACTTTTTCAACAAGTTCAATCTTAGAAGGTAAAAATTCATGAAGCGGTGGGTCTAATAATCTGATTGTCATAGGAAGTTCGCCGATTCCTTTGAACATAGCGTAAAAATCAGCATATTGCATTGGAAGAAGTTTTGCTAAAGCTTCTTTTCTTGCTTCTGTCGTTCC
>CADCNZ010000122.1 GCA_902802935.1 uncultured bacterium
CTATTCATAAGTTCTTTTGCGTAGTCCATTTTCAACAAAATATTTAATAAAGTATAAATTCCTAATGAATATATCATTACAACAACTATTTTTATAAGTTCAAAAATATATTTAGGGAGGCTTAATTTGTCAAAATTTGAACACAAAATCCATCCGGAAGCAAATGTTATAATTCCGGCAAGAACCATTTTTCCAAAATTAAGAAATAGGGTTTTATAGTCAAGTTTAATTTTGCGTGACATAAATATACCCAAAAAAGTGGCATTAAATAGAGTTACAAAAGATGTTGAAAGTGTAATGCCTGCAATTCCCATATTTAACTTTAGTATTAACAGCCAGTTTAACAATGCTTTTAAGCCAATAGAAGACATTGCAATTACAAACGGTGTTTTAGAGTCATTATACGCATAGTATACTCTCGTAATGGAATCTCTAAATACATATGGAATAATTGAGAAAGACAAAAAACACAAAGCTTCTGTTACCATTAAAACTGCATTCGAATCAAATGCTCCTCGCTCAAATACAAGAGAAATTCCGTCTTTTGCGAGGAGTAGTATTAAAATTATCATAGGAATTGCCGCAAAGAAAAGTACGCCAACTCCTTTATTGAAGTATGTTTTTATTGATTCTTCATTTCCTTCACCGGCAAGTCTTGAAAAAATCGGGAACAATGGTACCAAAAATGCAGTAACCAAAATTCCTACAGGAAATTGAAATATCCTGTTTGCAAAAACTACTGATGTCCAAGCTCCCATAACAAGCGTTGATGCAAAGAACATATCTATATAAATACTGATTTGTCCTATTGTAGAACTTAATATTGCGGGGAACAAAAGTTCGCATATATTCTTAAATCGCGGATTATTTTTTATGTCAAAATTAGGTTTTATTTTATAACCGATTTGCCTGAGTTTCGGAAATTGAATAAGTATTTGGCATAAAGCACCTAGAGTAGTTGCTATTGCTAAAATATATCCGGACTTATCGTTATGTGCGAGAGAAATTGTTAATATAACAACTAAACTTAAAATCATGGGAGATAAATTTGGTAAAATATACTGTTTGTGTACTATCAAAAGACCATAATAAATCCCAATAATACCGCCTATCAATATTATAGGAGACATTATCTTAAAGTGTTCTGTTGCAAGTGATACCAGTTCCGGTGAACCTGCAGAAATTATAAGGCCCATTATTTTATCGGCAAAGAAAAATCCTAAAATCGCACATAATGCAAAAAAGATAAAAGAAACTGTTAAAAAGGTGTTATATAGCTTGTTAACAACTTCGTCAGGCTTAGAATCTGCGCCTATGAGTTTAGAAAATACTGCAACTGCTGCGCTATGAAAAGGACCGCCAACGCCTCCGAGAATTATTATTGCAAGTGACGGGATTTGCAATGCATAAAAATAAGCATCAGAAACAAGAGTAGCGCCATAGAAATTTGCAACAACCATGTCGCGGACAAATCCCATTAACTTACTGGCTATAGTTACTAAAGCAATTAACCAAGCAGCTTTTAGTACACCAGGTGTTTCATCTTTAATCGTTTTCACTTGTTCTGCCATATTTTTCTACCAATTCCACATATAAGGTTACACTTCGTCCCAAAGTAGGAGAATAAAAGACAATTGTATTAAAGCCGTCATCTATGTATCTTGATATATCAATTCTGTATTCTTTTTGGAATACACTTTTTGAAATCGGAAATTCATGGTTCTTTCCGTTTATCATAACTGCTAGTCTTCCGGCATTAGTATCAGTTATAATTATTTGAGCTCTGCCAATAGGTGCCCAAAAAGTTTGTTTGACATCTTCGCCGTTGACGGTAACAGGTATTGTTCCCAAATTAATTCCGGTATAATAGTGACGAAGGATATTGTAGTAAGCTTGATTCAATTTTTTTGCCATATATCCTGCGCCGTATTGGCTCATACCTACGCCGTGACCAAACCCTCCTCCATAAGCTTTTATACTTATTACGTTACCATACGCATCAATATTTTTTTCAAATACAACATTTGCACTCGGTAATGATATGCCGTCTTTTTGGAAAACACGTCTTATGACAAGTTCTTTTGAAACTTTATAGCATCCGTTAGAAGTTAATATTTCTACTTCCATAACTTTGCCTGAGGTTCCGCGTTTCATAACTTTTATTTCTTTTATTGCTCCCAATTTAGAATCTTGGTTAAATGCAGGAAATATAAAACCGGTTTTCGATTGTACCGGTAAAGTCTTTGAAAGAACTTCTTCAAGCTCTTTTGCACTCCACTCTTTTGTCCATCTATAATATGGTGAGTTAATATCAAAAGAAGGAATTTTTGTTTCATAAAATGCCTTTGCTTTTTCTTCCTCATCAAGCGGTTCAAAATCTGATTTATCTGGAACTGCACTTAAATAAGGCTTATTTGGAGCCGGAAATATTTTTGAGTGAGGATCTGAAAATGCATTTGCATAGCTTTCGGTATACCCGCCGGCTGTTGAACTATATAAAGCAAGTATAAGTTCATTATTATATAAAGCTACTATTCCATCAGTCTCCATAACTGCACGTGTTGCTAAATCATCCTCTGTGTTTGCACCAAAATAAACTTGACTTGCGACACTATCAACCACATTAAATTCTTTATATGCTTGCGTTCTTGGAGTTAAAACATAATTTCTGGCAGCAACAGCTTGAGCTTTTAGAGCTTCTAATCCAAAAGATACAGGCATTTCGTTTGGAACAACCCCCTTAAGATATTCTTGCAATTCAACAATGTTAATAAGGTAAAAGCCGCTTTTATCTGCTTTCTGACTGATTTCGAATGCTCCATGATAAGTTGCAGGCAACCCTTTCCTGAGTAATCCTTTTACACCAAGCAATCCTTGAGGACATATAATAACAATATCTCCAAAATTAACTTCTTGATTATCTACAATGACTTTAATGCCATTTTGACTATTTTTAATATATATATCAAGACCTGCAGGAATTTTACCAACAACTTTTCTGGTTCGTTTATCGCAAATCTCACATTCGGATGTTCCGTATATAACCACTTCTTGCTTTAATACATTTTGAAATTTATTATCAGTAAGTCCTACACGTACAATATTAGAATTGATTCCTTCCGCAGAAACTTGCAATTGAGGCAGGCAAAAACAAGACAACACAAACATAATGAATATGCTAAAAACTATTTTCTTTAGTACACTCTTTAACAAGCAAAACATGTTATTGCTTTTATTTATGCTTTTGTTTCCCAAATAGTACCTTCCTTAGAATCTTTTAATACTATACCGTATTTATCTAATACAATACGTATTTGATCAGCCATTTCCCAATTTTTATCAGCTCTTGCAGAATTACGTTGGTCTATTATTTCTTCTATTGAATTGTAATTACTTTTTAGTTCTGCATTTATGTTATTAAGTATATTTTTAATTTCTTCTTCTGATAAAGCCGATTTTTCAAAAGTAAATCCCAATGTCTCTGCCAGTTTGCGCAAAATAGTGTAGGCGTATGGAACATCTTTGTTTGCTTTGTTCGCCAAATCGAACAGTACTGCCAAAGCTTTTGATGTGTTCAAATCATCATCCATAGCTTCTTCAAACTGTTTGTATTCTTCATACTGAGAGATATCAATATTATTTGTACTGTCAGGATGTGAAGCTTTAGCATTCAGCATTCTCTTTACTCCGTTAGCAGCTGCTTGCAGTGCATCATCAGAAAATTCAACCGGCATTCTGTAATGATTAGTTAATATAAAGAATCTAATTGTATTAGAATCATAATTTTTTAACAAATCATCAATTGTCAAGAAATTGCCAAGAGATTTAGACATTTTTTCCTTGTTAATTGTTACAAAACCATTATGCAGCCAATAATTAACAAATTTACATCCGTTTGCACATTCAGACTGTGCAATTTCATTCTCGTGGTGCGGAAAGATTAAATCAGCACCTCCGGCATGAATATCGATAGTTTTTCCCAAAAATTTTCTGCTCATAGCAGAACATTCAATGTGCCATCCGGGACGACCGATTCCCCAAGGTGAATTATATCCGAATTTTTCATCTTTTTTCCAAAGTGCGAAGTCTAAAGGATCTTCTTTTAGTTCCCCGACTTCAATTCTTGCTCCGCTTTCCAGTTGATCAATAGGTTGACCTGACAGGCTTCCATATTTAGGAAATTTTTTAACTCTAAAATACACATCCCCATCTGCTTCGTAGGCAAATCCTTTTTCAATTAAATCTTTATTCATTGAAATCATTTCGCCCAAAGTTTTTGTAGCAAAAGGCTCAATATCAGGTTTTAAATTATTAAGAGCTTTCATACTTTCGGAAAACTTATTATACCAATATTTGGAAACTTCTTCCGGAGTTTTTCCTTCTTTTTCAGCTTTTTTAAGAATTTTATCATCAACATCGGTTACGTTTCGGCAATACGTAACGTCGTATCCTTTAAATTTTAAATATCTATATAAAACATCCCACGTAATATAACATCTTGCATGTCCCAAGTGAGCATTATCATAAACAGTAGGTCCGCAAACATACATTTTAACTTTATTATCTTCTATCGGTTTAAATTCTTCAACTTGTGCAGTATATGTATTATATAACCTCATAATCACTCCCTTACAAACAATTTACGCAATTATTTTATAACAAACACAAAATACTGTCTACGGAAAATAGCATAGGTTACTTATGCTGATTGCTCACTATTTATCCTTCCAATTGTTTTGCGTGGCTTTTTCTTGTCATATGATAAGTAAACTCAGGAATTAAATAACCGAGTATTACAGGTGAAATTATCCATGTAGATATGAATTTAGGGAATGAATTCAAGTTTCTTGCCATTTCAGCTATAGAGCTTTTATTTTTTATAGTATCTTTCATTAATTTTTGAATGAGTTCGTTTTTACCGCTATCCAATTTTTCTAATATAGAAATTATTTTCTTATTCTTTTCGGCTCTGCTTAGATTTTTCATTGACTCAAGAGATTCGGTTTTATTATTAAAAATAAGTTCTGCATTTTTAGAATTAGACAATATTTTAGCTAAGTCACCATCATTCTTTTCCACAAATTTAGCAAAATTCATAAGCTTCTCTTTAGTATCAACATGACCATATATAGAATCTAATTGAGAAAGTGAAAGAACATTTAGTTTGCTATATGGATTTATGATATCCAAAGTTTTCTTAAACCAATTTTTACCTCTAGAGGCTTTATTTGTAAGTATATAACCTGTACCGTTTTCATAAAAATTCAAGAAGGCTTTTGTAAGTAGCGGCACTGCAAATACTACAGATAAAGAAGAAATAGTGTCTCTATAAAGAATTTCTTGAATTTCTGTCATATCGCGTTTACCATTTTTATCAATTTGAGCTCTATCCCATGCTCTTTTCCCTCTTGGGAAGATGAGTCCAAAAATTGCAAGGCAAGCAAAAGTGGTATGAGTAAAATTGTATCCGACATATTCAAGCAGTTCGTGAACTTTGTCCGGTGTGTACTTTGTAATAAATTTACCAATTTTTTCAAACAGCCCTTTTTCGCCTATACCACGACCTTTAAATGCTATATTATCTTCTGTTTGCAAGCTTTTATTTCTTTCTTCTGCTTGTTTTTGTTTAGTTATTTCTAAAGTTTTAGCACCAGGAGAAATGTTGCTTCTGATATATAATTTAGGAAGAACAGAAAGTCCGCCTAAAACCGCAGCAACATTCGCAAAATTCATAAATACGCGTTTTGCCGCAAAGTTATTTTTTATATTTTCAGCGGCATCTGCATCTAAACTTGCAAAATTTTTGTTGTTAACTATTGCATCTTCCGCATAAGCACTTATAGCTGTCATTGTTTCAACAGTGTCAAAAGCTTTTTTATCGCTGCCTTCGCCAACAAAAACGCTGTCAAGATTATATAAGTCAGTTGAAGATTCCATTAGTTTTTCATTAATTTTTGCACTAATTTGGTTGTAAATCTCTTTTTTGCCTTTTTTATCTTTTGTATCAGCACTTTTCAGCTGATTGACAATAAACTCTATTGTCTCAGACTGATTTTTATCTTTTTTTACAGTATCTTTGTATATTCGTTCGATGTTGTATCGATAGAAATAATCTTTAAATTTTTCTGAATTTTCTTTGATTTCGGTATTAAAATTTTTAGATGAAACAATATTTTTTAAATTTTTGCCCAATCTTTTTATAAGTTGAGTATTTGTATTTGTTGATTTGCATAATAAGCTTGATAAGAAAAATAAAATTGGAGCAACCACCATCATAAACGGTCCGGTTGAACCTTCTCTGCCAAATACTTCCCAGCCTTCTTGTAAATTGTATTCACCGGTTATATCTTTATCTCTGTTAAAGCCTGTCCAAACTCTTGGGGCAGTCATTCCCAGTCCGTCTTGAATCAAAAAAGAACCCATATATCCGCAACGTTCAAGCCATTGCATTGTAACTCCGGATGCACTTAATATACCACCCATAAAAGAACCGAAATTGACATTCTTGCTATTTTTATCAGGGGCGTTATTAGTCAATGTATAATTTCTTACAGCATTTACTTTCAAAATTTAATCCCTACAATTCAACTTAGTGTAATCCGTACACTATTATATCCTTATACTTCATGCTTAACAAGGGATAGTATATACGTTTTTAAGAAAAGTTTACAAAGCAGAACATTTATTTTATTATCTGCCGGCACCTTCACATACAATGTATTCTTTTTTAATGCCTTGAGCGTCTAATATAAAATCACACAATTCTCTCACAGCACCTTTTCCACCGCATTTAGAGGATATAAAATTACATATTTCCTTGACCTCATCAACTGCATCGTTAGGGCAGCATGCTAAACCTACTTTTTCTAAAATACAAATATCAGGCAGATCGTCACCCATATATGAAATATTTTCGTATTTTAGATTATATTTCTTTAAAAGTTCTTCAAGAACAGGAAGTTTATATTTATGTCCTTGGTGAAGTTCTGTTATATTAAGATTTTTTGCCCTGTTGGCAACGGTTCCGTTGTTTCTTGCAGTAATGATAGCAGTAATAAATCCGGATTTATTTGCTCTTACGATTCCGTGACCGTCTTTTGCATTAAATGTTTTATATTCAATACCGTTTTCGTCATAAGTAATACTACCGTCAGTCATAACACCGTCTACATCAAAGACAAGCATCTTGATATTTTTAGCTGCATCTTTAGCGTTTTCTTTTGACATAAATTCCTCCGTTTAAAAAAATTATATAATAAAATTTCAACCGTTTGAAGGATTTAATTAAAATTAATAAAAAGTTTTAACAAATTTTGCCGATAGAAATAGTGTTAAGGAAATATAAATGTTACAACTATTACCCCAAAGTGAAATACTGATACCAAATACTAAGAATCCGGCACAAGCAGTTGAATATATTAACTCTTATATTGAAAAAACGGATTGCAAAAATCTAAATGTTGATATTTCGTTTATGAATGTTATGGATGCTTGTTATGTATCAACAATGTGTTCAACGAGACATTACATGAAATTTCCGGAAGGAAAAATCAACTGGCTTACCGCATCTGATTTAACTTCAGAAATAATTCAACCTCTTTCATTGGGCAATTCAGAATATCAGAGTTACTCATAAAGCTTTTTTCTGAATTCTTTTATTTTATCAGCTTGCTTGCGATAATTATCGTTAAAAAGAGCTTCAGTATTAATATTTAGTAGCTTTAAAACATCTTTTATATTTTCACGGTTCATAGTTACCATGTCATTTGCCATTTCAGTGTTTGAAAGCGCAAGTCTTGTTGTATCTCTGAACCCAGATGAAGCAAGTTTTTGAGCTAATTTATTATTCTCAATGTTTTTGCAAAGGGCTTGTGCGAGAACCATAGGTGCGTGAGATATTAGTGCAACTGCATAATCGTGTTCTTTAGGAGTTGTTAAAATGCATTCTGCTCCAAGTTCTTCAATAACTGATGTAAGAACAGCCAAATCTTTTTCAGAAGTGTTATCTCTTGGTGTAATAGCCCACACGGCTCCCTTAAATAAATCAGGAAAAGAATATTCCCATCCGTTATGTTCTGTTCCTGCCATAGGATGAGATGGTAAAAATTTGAATTTATAATTTTTTTTTGAAACAAATTCTTTTAAACTGCAAACATCAGTAACGATTGTTGATTCATCAAGAATGGTTTCCAATTTATCCAATATATCAAGAGTAACATTCATAGGAGTGCATACAAAAACCAAATCGCAACCTTTTAAGTTTGAGTAATCTCTACTAACATTAAATTCGTCAACAGAACGAGAAATTCCGATAATGTCATGTTTTTTAGCCTCAAATATATTTTTAAATATAGACCCGCCGATTAGTCCAAGTCCGATAACTCCTATTTTCATATTCCCCCTTTATAAATCTTTATGGTGAAAATTTTTTGTTCCGTCAACATAATCTTTAACTATTTGTCCGC
>CADCNZ010000123.1 GCA_902802935.1 uncultured bacterium
AGCTTGTAGGTTGGGCATACCTGCCCAACAATAACTTTTTAGTGCAATTATTGGACAAAAAGTGCAAATATGCGGACATTTTTGTTACCAAAACCGGACATTCCGGACATTTTTAGTCAAGTAATTTCCTACCCAATAAAATCGCTAAGATGCACTAAAATTAGCAATCTTGCCGATTAATTTTATTTACCCCATCCGACCAAATGTCCTGTTAAAAGGTAACCTTATCAGAGCGCTAATTGAAGCTATTTGTCCCGCTTTTTTCTTATTTTTTGCATAAATTAGCGGACGAAGGGACTCGAACCCTCGACGTCAACCTTGGGAAGGTTGCATTCTACCACTGAATTACGTCCGCAATTTACAAAATACCTTTTTTGTCCACGCCTTTTTCTTTATACTCTTTGCGTTTACAGAAATCTTCAATAAATCCTGTATTAAAATCACCACTTTTGAAAACTTCATCTTCTATCAATGATTGATGGAATGGAATTGTTGTTTTTATGCCCGCTACAACATATTCCTTAAGCGCTTGGTACATTCTTCTACGCGCCTGTTTTCTATCTTCTCCCCAGCATATAAGCTTACCTATCATTGAATCATAATAAGGCGGAATTGAATATCCTGGATACACATGAGAATCAACTCTTATCCCAAATCCACCTGGAGCTAAATATCCATCTATTTTGCCAGGACATGGCATAAAATCGTTGTCAGGATCTTCTGCGTTTATTCTACATTCTATTGCGTGACCTCTAAGCTTTATATCTTCTTGAGTATATCCAAGCCTTTCGCCAGATGCCACTCTGATTTGTTCCCTTACAATATCTATCCGAGATATCATTTCAGTTACACAGTGCTCTACTTGTATACGTGTATTCATTTCCATAAAATACCATTTGCCATCATGGTCAAGCAAAAATTCACAAGTTCCTGCACCTTCATATCCTACCGCTTTCGCTGCGCGCACAGCTGCTTCACCCATTGCTTTACGCGTATCTTCATCAATTGCAGGTGATGGTGCTTCTTCTAATAACTTTTGGTGGCGTCTTTGTATAGAGCAATCCCTTTCTCCAAGGTGTATTACATTTCCATAAGAATCCGCCAAAATTTGGACTTCTATATGTCTTGGATTTTCAAGAAATTTCTCTGCATATACATCAGGATTACCAAAGAAATTACCGGCCTCTTGTCTGCACAAATTTAAATTTGGTTCAAGTTCCGAATCATTTCTTACAACTCTCATACCCTTTCCGCCGCCGCCTGCAGTTGCTTTTAATATAATCGGGTATCCGACCTTGTGCGCAAATTCTTCTAACTCTTTTATTGAACGAACAATCCCCATACCTGGAGTAACAGGAACATTGTGTTCTATCATTGTTTTTCTGGCCGTTGCCTTGTCACCCATCATACGCATAGATTTTGATGTCGGCCCTATAAACTTTATACCGTGCATATCACAAATTTCTGCAAATTCTGCTCTTTCTGATAAAAAGCCGTAACCAGGGTGAATCGCATCACAACCTGTTGTCAATGCGGTTGATACAATAGAAGGGATATTCAAATAACTATCAATACTTGGTGCTGGACCTATACAAAACGCATCCGTTGCCAATCTGACATGCAAAGATTCTGCATCAGCTTGTGAATACACAGCCACTGTAGGAATACCCAATTCCCTGCATGCTCTTATAACTCTTACCGCAATTTCTCCCCTATTTGCTATTAATACTCGTTTAAACATATTCCCTCTTTTAGAGACATAGAAGAACAGAAGCAAAGAAGCAAAGCCAGTTTAAAAAGCCGTGCATCTATGCATCTATAAATCAATGCATCTATTCTACATACATAAGAACCTGTCCAAATTCAACAGGATCACCATTTTTAACACATATTTGTACAACTTTTCCGGCTTGCTCTGATTTTATTTCATTCATTAATTTCATTGCTTCTATTATACAAACTACATCACCTACAGCAATCTCAGAGCCTATTTCTACAAACGGTGCAGCATCCGGTGCTGATGCAGTATAGAATGTTCCCACCATTGGAGATGTTATAGCTTTTCCTTTTGGTGCATCTTGTTTTTGTTCAATAGTCTCTTGCGCATTCACTACCGGTTGTGCTACTGATTGTTGCATAGGGGCAGATGGTGCCGATGTCAGCATAACTTCCGGCAAATCTTTTCTTATCGTAATTGCCTGTTCTCCATCTTCCATAGAAATTTCAGTCAATCCGTTGTCTGTTATTATTTTTGCTAATTTTTCTATATATTCAGGTTCTAATTTCATTTTGTACTCCTTTAAGGAATGAATCTATAAAAATATAAATAAATATAACTTTTACAAATTATCAATTTATTTACTTATTCATTTATTCATTATTCTTAGCATCTGTCAAGATATTCGTTTGTACGAGTATCAACTCTTATCACATCACCGTTTGATACAAAGAACGGAACATTTACAACAGCGCCCGTTTCTAATGTTGCCGGTTTTGTTCCTCCTTGAGCAGTATTGCCCTTTTCAGCCGGTGGCGTGTCAACAACTTCCAACTCAACGTGAGCAGGAATGTCAACACCAATAATTCTTGCATCATGTTTTAGCACTTGAACAATCATATTTTCCTTCAAATATTTCTTGCCATCACCAACATGGTCTTCAGGTATTTGAATTTGCTCATATGTTTCATTATCCATCATTACATACTCGTTACCATCTTTATATAAATATTGCATTTCTCTACGATCGAGCATTGCTTTTGCAACTTTTTCACCGGCACGGAAAGTTCTTTCCACAACGTTACCTGATTCAACATTTTTTAGTTTTGTTCTAACAAATGCCGCACCTTTACCCGGTTTTACGTGTAAAAATTCTACAACGTTCCATAAACCGTTATCTAATTCTAGTGTTAGACCGTTTTTTAAATCGTTTACTGAAATCATAAGAACTCCTTCATTACGTATTCTACTTTTTTCTTGATACTAACACGAACCAAACTTTATGGCAACATTTAAACATATAAGCGATATAATATAACAGCTTGCTTTTTATATTTTATTAAAACTACCTGATGATATGCTTCTGTATCGATGATATATATCCATATTTTGCTGCTGATAATATGCCGCAAACCTATTTCTTATAACAGGTACTACACAACCGACTGTCGCCAAACTCGCAACTGTTGTTGCTATAGCCGATGTTGCATCTGATGTTATTTCATGTTTCTCAAGAGCACTTTTGTGCGGTGCCAGCATTGATACTCTATCTATTGCATTTGATTTTATAAATTTGTCCGAGTTTTCAATTTGTTGAATTATTTTGCTAACTTCTTTTTCAAAATCAAAATCAAAATGACCTCGTTTGTCTGCCAAATTATTTTCTTTTAAATAAGAAACAACTTCTTTTGACATAATTTTACCTGTTTTAGCAAGTTTTGCAGCAAGTTTTTGCGTCGGTTTAGTAATTGCAAATATTGCCATTGAAGATACAAATAATTCTCCAAGCTCTTGCGGTATCATAAAAGCTTTTTGAGACGCTGTATATTTTTTATTAACGCAAATACCAAGAATTTGAGCACCTGCAGAAAATGTTAATCCAAGAATGCTTGTCGCTAATAGCATTCCGCCGGAACTTTTACCAAAAGTAGAATAGATTTTCTCTGCTGCTAATTTTGCTATTTTTGTAAAAAATTCTGACATCAGACATTACCTCGCAACTTTTTGTTGTTACTTAAACTTTTATCTGACGCAATGAATTTATTAGCCAGCATTGTTGTTAATGGAGCATCTAGAAGTACATTGGTAAATACCATCGCAGATAGGGCAAGTACTGTCGACAGAGCATTTCGGTGCAATTTTAACATACTTTCTCTAAGTTCAGGGCTTGTTTCTTTTAAAATTGCTTGTGGCGTTAAAAGTGTAGAACCAAGTTTTTCTGATGCATTTGCATATTTTTCTACAAGCTTGTAACTTGCCCCTCTTACGATAAATCCAACACCGGTACACGCAATAACTTTTGCAAGTGTCCTGTACATAGAAGCTTTTGCAGTATCTTTATCAACTTTTGGATTATATAAATCAATCCACGGCTGTGTACTAAGCGCAGCAATTCCAACTGCAAGCCTATTGATATGAGGGCTTGCAAGTGCTTGTCCGACAGCATTGTACGCATCACTGTTGACAATATCTTTATTGGGTAACTTTTTGAAGAATTTCTTATACACAGAACCTTCAAAACTTACGCTATTTACTGCTGCTATATTCATCGGCTGCAACTCCGAAAATCCTGTTGCTTGATATAACTATATCCCTAAGGGTTCTACGACATGTACCTATTACAAGTGTATGATAACATAAATTAATATTTTGAGCAATATATAAATTATGAAATTAACATTTTAGCAAATTTTATAGATTCATCACTAATTTCACCACTCGCAAGTTCAGCAATAGCCTTAAGTTTATCATTTTCATTCAAAACATAAATACCTATATCTGTTTTTTCACCTTGTACTTTTTTTACATATATATGTCTGTCCGATTTAGAAGCAATAATAGCTTGGTGGGTAATCATTATAATTTGCATGTATTTTGAAAGTTCCTTGACCTCTTCTGCAACTGATTGTGATGTTTTACCGGAGATTCCGGTGTCTATTTCATCAAACACAACTGTTTCAATATTATCACTTTGTGCGAATATTGTTTTTATGGCAAGCATTACACGTGAAATTTCGCCGCCTGAAGCGACTTTCGAAAGCGGTTTAAGTTCTTCGGACACATTTGTAGATATTAAAAATTCTACTTTATCAATACCTGTTTGAGAAAGCTCACAAGGTTCAAAATGTATTTCAAATTTTACTTTTGGAAGCTCAAGTTTTTCAAGTTTCTCGACAATTAAAGATGACAATACTTTAGCATAATTTTGTCTTTCTTCCGATATATGTTGTGCCTGTTTTAGCAAATCCGATTTTTTTAAGTCTATCTGTGCTGAGAGCGTTTCTATATTTTGTGTTGAAAATTCTATCCCATCAAGCTCTGTCCTTAATTTATAACCTTCGTTTATAACACTTTCAAGAGTTCCTCCATACTTGCGTTTTAATTTATCCAAAAGAAACAGTCGCTCTTGTATTGAATTTATTCGTTCTTCATCATTTTCAAGCCTAGAAGAATAGTCCCTTAAAGTTGAAGATACATTTTTTAGAGTTTCAATTGCACTTAATAATTCACTTTCGGTACTTTCCAATGTACTATCCATGCCTGTAGCTTTCGATATATTAGCTTTAATCTGGTATAACCCCTCTAAAATTGAGGCATCGTCACCGGATATTGACCAATAAGAAGAACCCGTTAATTCTTTTAATTTTTCAACATTTTCAAGAACTGCAAGTTCATTGTTTAATTTTTCATCCTCTAAAATATCAGCTAATTGAGCATTTTCAATTTCTTCAACTTGAAATTTTAAAAATTCTATCTGATCTTCGGTCTTATTCGCAGCATTTTTCAAATCTTCTATATCTGCAAGCATTTGTTTATATTCGGAATAATCTTTTTTATATTTTTCCAAGAATTCTCCGCAAGTGTTTTTAGTATATGAATCCAAAAGAGTTATATGATATTTTTGCTGCAAAAACGAATATGTTTGGTGCTGAGAATGTATGTCCAAAAATAACTCTCTTATGTTTTTCATAAACTCTTGGTTTACAAGACATCCGTTTACTCTGGAGCGAGTTCCGGTTTGTGTGATTTCACGAGAAACTATTATTTCGTCTCCACAATCATCGACACCATTTTGACTGAACAAATCGCGTAAATCATGCTTTTTGTTTACAACAGTAAGTTCAATAACTGCCTTATCTGCACCCGTTTTAATAACTTCTTTACCGGTTTTTGCTCCAAATGCTATATCTATAGCATTAATAAGAATACTTTTTCCGGCACCTGTT
This sequence comes from uncultured bacterium, assembly GCA_902802935.1. Taxonomy (GTDB): domain Bacteria; phylum Cyanobacteriota; class Vampirovibrionia; order Gastranaerophilales; family Gastranaerophilaceae; genus CAG-196. The sequence continues at coordinate 5,944 of CADCNZ010000123.1, forward strand.
TCACCTGTGATAATATTAAGACCTGAAGAAAAATCCAGCTCCAATTCATTTATAAGTATGTAGTTCTTAATATAAATCTTTGATAGCATAGTCCCTTTGATATTATAACCTAAATATTACTCTTCGGTGTCACCATACTCAACGTCTTTTTCGTGTTCTTCCTCAAGAGGCTTGTCATATTCAGTTTCATCATTGTGTTCATCGTATTCGATGTTTTCGTCAGAATAATCGTTTTCGCTATACTCTTCGTCTTCTTCGTCATAATCACTATCCTCTTCGTCTTCATTATATTCGTCTGTATAATTTTCGGGTTCTTCTTCATTGGAATTATCGACATCTGTATTGTATTCTTCCATAACTTGCTCCGGTGCAATTTCTTGATTTTTTCCAAGTTTTTTGCCTAAATATTCATATTCTTGTTGCAAAATATCCTTTGGAAAATTTAATGTCAGCGGATTTTTTAGTGCTGAACGCAAAGCGTTATGATATTCTTCTGCATCTCCTATATATTTATAAACCCTTGCCAAACAATAATATAAATCCCCGTTTGCTTCTCTGCTTAATGCCGTATTCAAAATTTCAATTATTTGATCGCTTTCATTAAGCATTATACATATTTTTACAAGTAATTTATATGCCTCAATGTCATTAGGATTATATTCAATTGTTTTGAGTAAATATTCTTTAGCTTCTTCTGGATTGCCTTCTTTGAAGGCAATAGAACCTAAGTTATAATATGCCCAGCTATAATCCGGAGAAATATCAAGAACTTTTTTATAACTTTCTTTTGCAAAATTTGTTAATCCGTCTTCTTGATATAAATATCCCAAATAAAAATATGCAAATATGTCTTTCGAATTTAAACTTATTGCTTTTTGAAAAGCGTCCATTGCAAGATTTTTTTCTTCTTGGTGAAAATAGCAAACACCAAGATTAAAATAGCTGTTTGAATCATTTGGGGATGATTCCAATACCTTTTTAAATGCTGCTACCGCAGAACCCCAATCTTTTAATTCAACAAGAACTTCTCCCAAATTATAATAAAAGTCTTCTTGCGGAGAAAGCTCTACTGCCTTTTGATAAACAGTTTTAGCCTTCTCAAAATCCTTTAATTTTTCGTAAACAATACCCAAATTATAATATAATTCAGCATCTTTTGGAAAATACTTTATAAGATAGCGCAAATTTTTTTCCGCTTCTTCATTAAATCCGTTATTCAGCAGCATAACAGAAAGCTCTCTTCTTGCCTGAAAGTTTGAAGGGTCTTCTTTGAGCATATTCTGCAGTGTTTCTATATCATTCGCCATAAGATAATTATATCAAACGAACTAAAAAAGTAAATTTTTGTAAAGAAATTTCGTTTTACTAGCAAAATTTTTTAATTATGCGGTTTAGTACAAAAGGATGGTTGATAAAATAAAAAACATGTTATAATTGATAAATAAAGCGAGGTATACTAGATGAGTGAAGTTAATGGTCCTAAATTTGGTGTTAATCAAACTAATTTTAGCGGAGTTCAAAAACAATCTGCAGACAAATTTCCTGAAGAAAGTATAAAAGAAGAAGCACCAAAGCTTAATGATTTTTCTGATCCTAAAGCAGAAGTTTTGGGCAGATCAATGCTCATCAAAGATACTGATACTATAAATAATGATTTAAAAGCTTTTGTAGAAAATCCTCAAATTGGCGAAAACTCAGACAAGATGTTTGAAACTGCTTTTAAGGCTGCTCAAGATGCCGGAATTGAAAATCCGTATGAAGAAGCGGCTTCTTTCTCGACAGGAAAAGTGTAACCGGCTTTTTATTCATATTTGCCAATATGTTAGAGTGCTTTTGCTTGAAGTAAAATTATAATATTCTTTACATAATATTATAATAAGGTTTTGTGTGTTATTATATTAAAAAGAGGGAGAGAATTAATGGAAGAAAATAACAAGCCGGTTGTTAATTTAATTTCCAGACCGGAAAACATGCTCAAAACAATTTATACTGCTGCAAGAACATGTTATAGCGCAGACTTGCCTATAAACATTTATAATGGAGCTGATGACGAAGAAAAAATGCTTAAATTGATAGACCGCGTTGTCGGTTCAGGTCATTATTCGGTTATAGAACATATTCAAGTAACTTTTGCTATCTCAAATGTTTCCAGAGCTTGCACACACCAGCTTGTCAGACATCGTCACATGTCTTTCTCACAAAAATCGCAAAGATATGTTAAAGAAAAAGGACAATTTGACTACCTCATTCCACCCACCATTGAACGTGATCCGGAATTAAAGAAAAAATTTGTTGATTTTATGGAAGAAATTTCTAAAAAATACTGTGAATTTACCGAAGCCGGTATTCCGGCAGAAGATGCCAGAGCTGTTTTGCCTAACGCTTGTGCAACATCTGTTGTTACAAGTTTAAACTTAAGAGAACTTATTCATATTGCTAATCTCAGACTTTGTTCCAGAGCTCAATATGAGATAAGAATGATGGTTAAGGCTATGTGCGACGAACTAATCAAAGTGGAACCTTGGTTAAAACCTTATCTCGTTCCAAAATGTGAGCGTCTTGGTTTTTGTGACGAAGACAAATCTTGCGGAAGGAAACCTAAGCTCGAACTATGAAAAAGCCTGCAATTATTTGTTCAATAATATTTTTATTAATGGTTTGTTTTTACTTTTTCTTTCTTAGACCGGAAAAGTATGTCGAAAACGACCTTTATGAAGATATACTGCAAAAAGGTGTAATAAAAGTAGGTATAAATATCGACTCTAAACCTTTTGGTTTCACAAATGAAAATGGTGACATTGTTGGTTATGATGCTGATTTAGCTCACTACATTGCACAATATATTTTAAATAACAGAGACTGCGTAGAATTCATTCCCGTAACACCTGCAAACAGAATGTTAAAAGCTTCTACGGGAGAAATTGATATCATAATTGCTACTATGACTATAACTCCACAGAGGCGTGAAATAATTGATTTTTCAATTCCATATGATACCGCCGGACAAGCTGTTTTAGTAAATGCATCAAGTAAAGTTACTTCTATAAGTGATTTAGGCGGATTAAATGTTGGTGTTATATGGGGAACTACTGCTGAAAAAAATCTTATAAATCTTGTACCTACAGCAAATATTTTAGGTTTTAAGTCATATCAAGAAGCATATAGTGCTCTTAAGACAGGGAAAATAAATGCCATTACATCTGACGACACTATTTTAAGCCGTTTTGCGATAGAAGATAAAGAAGTAAAACTTCTACCAAAAAGATATTCCAGAGAACCTTATGGTATAGGTTTCCGCAAAGGAAAAGGCAGTCAAAAACTTAAGCAAAATATAGATAATGCTATAAGTGATATGAAGCAAAAAAACGTTATCAACCGATTACATAATAAATGGCTCGAAAATTAACCAATTTAACTCAATGTATATTGAGTTAAATTGAATAATCTTTTATTTAATGTACTTTCTGCTCTGTCTTTTTGTTTGCGAGGCAAAAAGACAGAGAAGAAAGTACCAAAGAAGAGAAAGAAAAACACGCGAATAAATGGTTGATTGTCTACGCTCTGACGAGCGTGGGATTAAATGGATGTTGCGGGCTTAGCCCGCACTCTTTG
>CADCNZ010000124.1 GCA_902802935.1 uncultured bacterium
AAGATGGAAATTTAATATTTGCTTGCAAATACGTGACTGATGAAGGACTATGCTCTGTTTATGAAAAACGTTTAAAAATGTGCAGAAATTATCCTGCAAAAAAAATTAAATATCCTGGGAAATTACATAAGGGTTGCGGTTATACTGTTGAAAATAAAAGTTTTGAAAGCTATCTAAACAAATAAATTCATTTCTTTTATTTTATTAATTACAAAATCCACGCTTCCGCTTTGTTCGTCAAACACTTTTTCACATGCAAGTTTTGCTTCTTTGTATTTTTCAGCATTTACTAACAATTCTTTTATACTGCACACTAAATCATTCTTATTTTCAACTATTTTTGCGGCACCGGATTTGGTTAATATTGAATATATATCCTTGAAATTAAAAATTGATGGCCCAGATAGAACCGGAACTAAACATATTGAAGCCTCTAAAGGGTTATGTCCTCCGGTATTATTAAAACTACCTCCTATGTAAGCAATCTCTGACACCAAATACATTTTTTTTAACTCTCCAAGAGTATCGAGAATAATGACATCAATATTATCGGAAAATTTATCATTTTTAGAACGCAATCCATATTGCAATCCGTCTTTTTTCAATAAACCTTCTATTTCTTTTACACGTTCCAAATGCCTTGGGGCTATTAGTAATTTTAATTTTTGACAGTCTCTTTTTAACTCATTATAAGTATCAATTATTATTGGATTTTCTTTTTTGTGAGTACTTCCTGCTAAAAATACCCTATAACCTTCTTGACCTAAATCCACTTTTTCATCAGTCTTAGAAATGCAAAATTTTATATTACCCATGAATTCTGTTTTATCAGGATCCATACCGATTGATATAAATTTTTCAGAATCTTCTTTACTTTGTGTATAAACAGCAAAATAATTAGAAAAAATCTTTTTAAATAGCAATTTCGCAAATTTATAAGAACTGTAAGATGTATCGGAAATTCTTCCGTTAATTATCGAAACCGGTATATTCCTTGATTTACATTCTGCAGCAAAACATGGCCATATTTCCGTTTCAACAATGAATACAGCTTTCGGATTTATTCTTGATAAAAATCTTTTTACACATGGCAATGCATCGAAAGGAAAATAAGTAATATAATCCGCTATATTACCATACTTATTTTTTGCTACATTTTGTCCTGTTATTGTTGATGTTGTTATAACAATTTTTGTTTCCGGAAATTCTGCTTTTATCCTCTTGACCAGTGGTTCAAGTGCGGTTGTTTCTCCGACAGAACAAGCATGAAGCATTATTACATTTCCGTCAATTTGCTCGCAGTAACCAAACTTCTGTTTCCATCCGCTCGATTTTTTATGTATTACACGTTCTATATAGTAAAACGGCAAACATATATAAAAACCAATCGTTATTAAAATTTCCAGTATTTTCACAATATCTCCAAAATTTTATTTTACCCAATATTTATCCAGCCACTTTGTAGGTTTTACATACCTGAGACCACCTTTCCCCGCGAATCCGGCATATGCTTGCTCAGGTGTCGGACGTCCATGAAAAACTATAATTTTTGCATTTGGAGGATCCACAGGTTCTTTAAAAAAGTTTAACGGAAATGGCTGCAAACAATTTCTTTTAAAACTTACACACCAAGATTTGTCCCAATATGAAAGCATTCCTTTGTTATGTATTTGATGAGATAAAAATGCTTGCTCATTCTTATATCTGTCTCTTATATGAATATCTTCTTTATAAAAATTTTCAAGCACGTCCGGATGTTTACCTACTTCAAACCTAAACACAGAAGAATTTCCAATAATATCATCCGGAAAATCCCAATCTTTTACAATAAGGAAATCTCCTTCTGCTTCAAAAAACGGGGATAAATCACTCTTTATTACAATATCTAAGTCTAGAAATAAAGCTTGCCCTTTTAAATCTGCCAACTCCTTATTAAATAATGAAAGTTTTCTCCAAGCTTTATCAGGGATTTTCTTTTCTTCGAAAGGCGGTAAATCTCTTACTTCAATACCTTCTGCAAGTCCTTCTGCGTTATCCGTAAAACAAACAAATCTATGAGGAATTTGAAGATTTTTTTCAACCATTCTATAAAGTTTGTTTACGTATTCGGGCCCAAACTTTGTACCCCATTTTATACAAATAACGTTCTTATCCATATACTCTAAACCCCTTCCAAAATAGCTTAACACACACTTATGGTATTAAAAAACAGAGGCATTGTCAACTTGACTGAACATATTTATACAAATATAATATTTACTGAATTGAGATAACAGGAGTTTTATTATGATTATCAAAGATTTTTTGTCTAAACACATAGATTTCAAAATATACCCAGTTACTATAGCAGCAATTGTAACAGCATTATTAATTATTCCTTGTGTATTATATCTCCCTGCCAAATACGGATACGAAAACGGCATTTTAGAAAATATACAAATGATTTTCTTATTTTTAGGATGTTTTTGGGCAATAAAAGCTCCAAAAGACAAAAAATTCTTTTACTTTGCCGCATTAGTTTTAGGGATTCTTATTATAAGAGAAGTTAATTGCGGAAGGACACTGTTTTTCGCAATTCCAGGGCAAGAAAATGCTTTTTACAGCTGGAAAGAAATTAAATACGGATGGCTTGCACACCCCATTTATGGCTTATATATAGCTTGGGTCGGAATATATTTTATAATTAACAAACTTTATATAAGATTGTGGGAAATTTTTTCTAGAACGCAGCTGCCGTTATGGAACATTCTTCTTATGCTAACAGGCATGGTGCTTGGCATGTATGCAGAAAAAGCTTTACATAATGATGTTTTCGAAGAAATTACGGAACTATTATTTTATGTTTCATTAACAGGAATCATATACATTTATACGAAATACCGTTCTGACTACGAAGCATAATTTAAACTAACGCAACATCTTCATCGGATGTTTCTGAATCTTTTTTAAATTGCATTTCATATAGAGCTTTATATTGTCCGTTTTCTATTTGCATTAATTCGTCATGCGTACCGAGCTCCACCAATTCTCCTTCATTTATAACAGCAATTCTATCCGCATTTTTAATAGTTGAAAGTCTGTGAGCTATTACAAAAACTGTTTTATTTTTTATTAAATTATCTAAAGCTTTTTGCACTACAGCCTCAGATTTGTTATCCAAGGCTGATGTAGCCTCGTCTAGTATAACAATTGGTGCATTTCTAAGCATAGCTCTTGCTATTGCAACCCTTTGTCTTTGTCCGCCGGATAACGTTAAACCTCTTTCGCCAAGCATTGTCTCCAAGCCGTTTGGCAGTTCTTGAATAGTTTCTTCCAAATGGGCATATTTAATTGCGTTTGCTAACTCTTCACTTGTCGCATTAGGGTTACCCATCATTATATTTTCTCTTACTGTTCCGGAATACAAAAAGTTATCCTGAAATACCATTGATATATTATGTCTGAGAGATTTTATAGAATATTTTCTTATATCAATATCATCAAGCTTTATTGATCCTGACTTGATATCATAAAACCTTGGAATTAAGTTTACAATAGAAGATTTTCCGCCGCCTGAATTTCCTACCAAAGCTAAAGTTTCATTCTTTTTAACAACAAGATTCAAATCTTTTAAGATTGGGTGTCCTTCTATATATTCAAAATCTACGTGTTCAAATTTTATATCATTACTAAAATCTTTCAGTTCAATCGGATTTTCACAATCCGTTATCTCAGGCTGCAAATCAAATAATTCAAAAATTCTGCCCATAGCAACAAAAATATTTTGAATATTAGTCAGAGTATTTCCAAGAGTTTTCACCGGTTTGTATAATAGCAATAATGAAGTTACAAATGAGGCAAAAGAACCTGCTGTCATTTGTCCGGAATTAATCAAATATGTACCTACACCAAGAACTCCGGCGATTCCGAATGATGCAATCAAGTACATTATAGGGGACATCCAGCCGGCACGTTTATATAAAGACATGTTTACGTTAAAAGACTCATTTACTTGCTGCTTAAAGTTTTCGTCCTGTCTTTCCTGCAATTCATATGCAGCCATAACTTTGTTTCCGGAATAAGTTTCATTAATATTGGTGGTAATATTTCCGCCAATAACCATATTCAAATTTGAAGCTGTTTTTATACGCTTCCTGATTAATGCAACAGGGATAAATGCTGCACACAAAACAAGCACACCTATTAATGCCAGCTTCCATGAACTGTATATCATGACCGCAACAAGCCCTAATGCTCCAAAAAGACTGGTTGTTATAGTTTTTATGTTATCTATAATACCTGCTGAAGCTGTTTGCGGATCACCCATATATCTCTGTATTATTACACCCGAAGAATTCTCATCAAAAAACTGCGGATGCATATGTATTAGCCTTTCAAACAAGTCGAATTTAACATCATTTGTTATTTTTTGACTTGTCCAAGTAGAAAGATATCCGTTCAAATATCTTAATACTCCTTGTGCAGCTGCAAAAAGAATCACGCCTATCGGCAAAAGAAAAGACATTTGCAGACTTGTTATCGTATAATCATGATTCAAAATGCTGAATTCTAAAACTTTTCCGCCAATAACATAATCCATATATGGCTTTAGCGCAAATGCTGTAACACCGTCTAAAAGCCCGAGAGGAATTGCTATTATAAAACCTAATAAAATTCTGAACCAGTATGGGCGAACATATGGCCAAATTCGGTTTAAAAGCCATCCGTATTTAAATGAATTCTGCGCTGTAGTAGTTGTTAATTTCATACTATTATTCTATCATAAACTAATTCTTTTTAATGCGCTCTCTCAAAATCTTTGCATAATCTTTATATTCATTTTTTTGATTTGTTCTGCCATAATTTTCATCATGTATACGGCGATGACAAGTAACAAAATCAACCTTTTTAATTTCTAGACCTGCTTTTACAAGACGGTTTGTCAAATCAATAACATCACCGGTTATAATATCTTCTCGAAAATCGCCAATTACATCAAAAATTTCTTTTCTAAATAATGTTGAACCGGTTAAGATACCCCTAAAAGGTTCTTTGTGACAAAATTTCACTTGCGATTCGTCTTGAGGAAAATCTTTTAATTTTGCCATTACAATTTGAGTTCCATCTTGAAGTTCTTCATACAATTTGCGCAAAGCTCCTTCTACCAATTTGTCATCTTGGTCAATCGTCAGCCAATAATTTCCTTTTGCTTCTCGGATTCCAGTGTTTTTACCAGCCACCTGCCCCTTGTGAACATCGTTCACAATCACTCGCGCACCCATTTCACAGGCAATATCGGCAGTTCTATCGGTAGAAATATCATCAATCACAATGATTTCATGCGAAAAATTCTGTACTTGAATACTTTCAATACATTCTTTAATATATTTTTCACCATTGTATGTTGGTATTATAACTGATATTAAATCTTGCATGGGTTAATTTTATCATAAATTTTTATTGTTTTGTATATATAATGCAGCCTCCTCTGCGCTAATTTGTTCACCGCAAGGAAGTCCGGTTTGAATATTCTCAAAATGGCAATAATGACAGAATTCACTATAAGGGCGGCAATAAAATTTAATAATTTTATCAGTTAATTCTTTAGAGTTTTTTGCAGCTCTGATATCAACAATTTCATCTTTTATAGCTTGCGTCAATTCAAGGTTTCTTTCCATATAAACAGAAATTGTACATTGAAGAATTTTTCCGTCTGATAACATAGTGCAATATTGCCCAAAACATCTATTAAAATTTTCAATAATTTTTTCAACATCTTGTCTATCTTTATATAATTCAGGCATTGTCATCCAATTTGAACGGTTTAAATTCTCCTGATGATTGCTGATTTTAATTCCGTTATCAAGCAAAAGTTTTTTCATTTCTTCATATTTAACCGTAATACCGCCTTTAATTTTTTTCACATCTCTATAATCAGAAATGTGTGCTGCAAATTTCTTGTGCTTCATTACTTTTAAAAGCTCCTCATTTGGTAAAATCGTACAATTTGTTGCAATAAAAACGTGATGAATTTTTCTTTTTGAAAGAGCATATTCAATCATTTTAGCAAGGTCTTTATTCAATAAAGTTTCACCTCCGACAAAACCAAAAGAATAAATATAATCAATGGATTTTAAAAGTGTATCGATATCTTGTTTAAACGTTTCAAAAGTAACAGATTTTACGTGTGAATCATCACTAAAATATGGTACAAATGTGTTACAGTGTTTACAATTCATTGTACAGCGAGTTGTAACGACATATTCAATATCAGGAATAATGGGTTTTTGAGTTATTAAAAATCTTATTTTTTGAAGAGAATTAAAAAATTTTTTGCCGTTTTTGAATTTTTCCAAGAATGCCATAAATTTATTTGGGAATAAAGGCCATACCCAGCTTGCATGAGCATAATTCCATACGTGACGTATACTGTTATTTTTAAAATTTTTCCAATCTTGTTTATTCACTTTATACTCCTTTATCTAGCTTGTATTGCTCTTGGTATTCGTTGAGTCAAATCTGTATGGCAATAATCACACGCATCAACATAATCTCTTGAAAATAGTTTAATTATATCTTTTGAGGAATCTTTATTTTTTGTAATTGTTACATAGTCTTTAATGGAATTATCTATAATTCTTTTTATTGCAACAGAACGGGAACATAAATGCATTTCCCCATCTAAATAAATCGGACAGTTATATTGCCAGCATGAAGACATTGCTTTAATTAACTCTTCAACGTTGCGATTTTCTTTTTTAATTTCTCCTCTTTCATACCACAAGTCATTTGTCAGATATGTGTGAGCTCCACTTTGTTTAAATGCATTATGTACATCTTGTGTTTTAAGATTTTTTAATTCAGTATTAGAACGATAATCAGAAATACTAATCCTTACCTTGTTTTTATATTTTCGACAAATATTAATCAGTTCTTGATTGGGAATAATTGTTCCATTTGTAATTATTACAATAGCCTTTACTTTTTTTGATTTTGCAGCATATTCAAGCATTTTAGGTAAATCTTTGTTTAAAAGCGGCTCGCCTCCTATAAATTGTAATCTTCCGACATAATTAATAGAGTGCATTAAATTATCAAAATTCTCTTTATATTTACAAAAAGTTTCTATATAATGACTTTTTTCATTATAATCCGGCATTAAAGAGCAACATTTTTCACATTTTAAAGTGCAAACGGTTGTTATCATAAAATCTAGATTTGGAATTGCAGGTTTTTTCGTTAACCAAAACTCAATTTTGAATTTCAATGTCAGAAAATTAATTAAAAAATTTTTTAACCCATTAGTTTTACTAAAAAACTTTATAAATTTTTTATTCAATATTTCAGCGCCATTGATATAGCGACTTACCAAAAGCCTTATATTCCGTCTTTCAAATACTTCCCGTTCTTGTTTGTTCATTTATACTTTCACTTTCTCATTTGCGTTTTTATCTGTTTTTTCAATAAATTCAAGTTGTTTTAACAACGTTTTTAAAGGGATTCTGTGTTTATTTGATAAAAAGAAAAGATTTTTCTTACTGTGCCAACTTGCTCCCATCCAATGTACACTATATGTTTCGGCTTTAATCAAATCATGTTTAAATTCCATATCAAAATGTAGTGGATTAAAATATTCTGGCGTATAAATTGTTATTTCTTCATTTTGAACATTTCCGTTTATATTTGGTTCAATGTTATACTTTCTTTTTAAAATTGTTTTAAATATTTTTGTAATAATAAAGTCGGGGCTCTTCCATATTTCATTTTGATAAAACTCAAGCATATCCTTCAAAAGAGGATGCCCTTTCACGGCGCCAAAAGTGGCCATTTCAGGAATATTATTCAAACAATTTCCGACAAACATCTTGTGTTCTAAAAGTGGCGTAAAATCTTTATAAACAGTTACATCCGTATCTAAATAAATTCCGCCGTGGTCGTATAAAGTTTTAATACGCATATAATCAGCAACATATGCCCACATTTTTAAATCATAAACGGTTTTAAACCATAAATTGTTTGCATATTCTTTTTGAAAATCAAAAATTCCTGGAACATTTTCATTAATTTCAATTATTTCAAAATCAGGTAGTTTATCGCGCCAATTTTCAATACAAATATTTGCAAGTCTTGATTTTGGTTCTTTATATCCCCATACATAATAAATCCTTTTTGGTATCATTTTATTTTCCCTTCAGCCACCATTTTGTTTAATCTTTTATACAAAATATTTGAATTCAAAAAATCTTCTTTTCTTTTTAAAATTTCATTGTAAAAAGGCGTCATTTCAGCATAATGCCAGAAAAAATTTGTCCCCTTTAATTTATATGGTTTATTATATTGATCCAAACTAAAATCCGCTTGCCATGGTTTTAGTCTGTGGTAAAAGTGCAACACTACGGTATCTTCTTCTAAAGTTCTTGAATTATATTCAGTTTTTAAAAGCCTATAATTATTTTCAAAGCACTTATTTAAAATATCTTGATCAGCATTAAGAATTTTTCCTCTGTACTTTTCTTCAATTTCAAATAACTTCTGTGTTATATTAAAATTTCGCCATTTTTCTAGATCTATCAGCAAAACACCAGCATTAAAATATACGGATTTAAAAGTAAGGTCCATGTTTTTTCTTACAGGATCTATATATTCCCTATACCCCATATCTTTTGCAGCCCCTACTATATAGTTATCAAGATTTATGTTGAAAATTTTTGTTATATCTTTAATGGCAATTATATCTACATCAAAATATAATGCTTTTTTTATATTTGGAAATAAATTAGCAATAAAAAGTCTGCTATACGTGGCAAGAGACAAATGATTATGTATCGAAAAATCTTTGATTAGTTCAAGTTCAATTGTTTTAAACTCAATTGAAAAATTTTCAAATTTATTTTTAAGCTCACAGATTTTTTCTTGATTTTCCTTACTTATTCCGCCATCTAAGACATAAAATTCGCAAAAAGAATCTGTGTTATCACAAATTGAAGCCAT
>CADCNZ010000125.1 GCA_902802935.1 uncultured bacterium
CTTCCCAGTTTCTTGCGATAGAATAACCTGCAGCGTTATCAGCAGCGTGGTTAATTTTGTAACCTGTAGTCATTCTTTCAATTGCTTTGTTCAATGAAGTAGTTGCTTTAGCCAAATTTGACTGAACAATCATTGAAGAAAGGTTTGTGTTAATAGTAAGTGCCATTTGATACTCCTTTCTGGCGTTTAATTCCTTTTATATGCATCCTTGCATATCCTATATTTTTGGAATTCCACAAAATGAAATTTTTATAACGCAATACAATCAATTTTGTTACAAATCTTTACATTAACGGTCTGAAATTGTTATTTTTGCTATACTTTTCATGTTAGGAGTAGTTATGGGAAGAATTGTAATAGATCAAAAAAGATGCAAATCATGTTATATTTGTACTCAAACTTGTCCTAAAAGTTTGATAAAAAAAAGTGATAAAACTAACCGCCTAGGGGATTATATGGTAGAATTTGTCGATCCAAAAGGCGAATGTATAGGTTGTGCAATGTGTGCAAAACGCTGTCCTGATGTGGCAATAACAGAAGTCTGGAGATAAAAAGGGGATTGGATAAAACCTTACCCCAACCCTCTTTGCAATGAGAGGGGGAGGAAATAAAAATGAAAAGTTCTGAAAAAGTTTTAATAAAGGGTAATTATGCAATAGCTCAAGCTGCAGTAAATGCCGGTTGCCAGTGCTATTTTGGTTATCCGATTACTCCTCAGACAGAAATAGGAGAATATTTGAGCGGAAAAATGCAAGAACTCGGTCGTGGTTATGTTTGTGCTGAAAGTGAGCTTGCAGCCATAAATATGGTAATGGGTGCAGTTTCTACAGGGGTTAAAGCGATGACATCATCGTCTTCTTGTGCTGTAGCACTTATGCAAGAGGCGCTTTCTTATGCGGCATCAGACGAACTTCCGGTTGTGCTTGTAAATGTTATGAGAACAGGTCCAGGTCTAGGATATATTTATCCGGCTCAAGGTGACTATAATCAAGCTGTGGTAGGCGGCGGAAACGGTGATTACAAAATCATAGTTCTTGCTCCGTCAAATGTTCAGGAATGTATAGATTATACATATAGGGCATTTTATCTTGCTCAAAAATACAGAAACCCTGTAATTCTTCTTGCTGATGGACTTTTGGGACAAATGATGGAGCCGGCAAGCTTTGGAGAATATCCTTATCCGGAAGTTGATACCTCTTCTTGGGCACTTTCAGGTGCAAATGGACGTGAGGCAAGAGCAATATATTCTTGTGCAAGAGAAGAGAAAAAGCAAATTCAGCACATTCAAGATTTGTATAAAAAATTTCAAGTAATTGCACAAAATGAAACTTCATACGAAGAATTTATGACTGATGATGCAGACATTATCATTACGGCATTTGGTTCTATGACAAGAAATATAAAAGCCGCGATGAATGTATTAAGAGAAAAAGGCATAAAGGCTGGATGTTTTAGACCGATTACTTTGAGCCCGTTTCCGACAGAAAGAATCAACAAGCTTGCGTCAGAAGGAAAAGATTTTATTGTCGTTGAAATGAATATGGGACAAATGTTTAAGGATGTTAAATACGCAATTAACGGGAAAGCAAAATGCGATTTAGTTAACAGACCTTGCGGAGAGTGGTTGAGTGTAGAAGAAATTGTTTCATCTGTTGAAAAAATATTGGAGAAAAATTATGCAGCAAGTGTTTAGTATACCAAAATCATTTAAAGAAGATTTTCATTTTACATTTTGCCCAGGGTGCGATCATGGTATAGCAATGAGGCTTGTCGCAGAGGTATTGGATGAACTCGGGATTGTTGAAAACACAATTTCTTCAACAGCAATAGGATGCTCGGTTTTTATATATGACTTTTTAAATGTTGATTGTGTAGAAGCTCCGCACGGGAGGGCTTTGGCTTCGGCTACCGGAGTTAAACGTGCTCAACCTGATAAAGTTGTGTTTACTTATTCAGGAGACGGTGATTTTGCATCAATTGGGCTTGCTGAATCTATGCACACAGCGCTTCGAGGAGAAAAAATAACCTCTTTTATGCTTAATAATACAACTTACGGTATGACAGGCGGTCAGCTTGGACCAACAACTACAATAGGACAAAAAACGACAACTTCGCCGATGGGCAGAAACAAAGAATACTACGGATATCCGATAAAAATGGCTGAACACATCGCATTATGTGACGGAACAGCGTTTTCAGCACGTGTAGCATTGGATTCGGTGCCGCATATAAACGAAGCAAAAAAAGCTATAAAAAAAGCTTTTCAAGTTCAGCTTGACGGTCTAGGATTCGGATTTGTGGAAATACTTTCTTCTTGTCCTACAAACTGGAAAATGACACCTGAAGAAGCTCACGAAAGAATTCGCGGAGAAATGAGTGAAACATTCCCGCTAGGAGTGTATAAAGATATAACAAAATAAATTTCTATTCAAATAGGGTGCATCATAGATGCACCTTATAATTTATTGACTTTAATATTATTACATAATATCTACATATATTCGATTTATATTAACGCCCAGCCTGTCACGCACAAAACCGTTATACCAGTCATTGCTTTTGTTGTATCGTCTGACAGTTCCTTGCAAATCATCTTGAGCAGCAACAAGTTCTCCATTTTTGAATACTGCAGTCATAGAACCGCTTGGCTTATACTTTCCGCCTAACGGATTCCACTTTGCTCCGGTTCCACGATACACAGAAATCCCGTTATCATACGTCCTTGACTGAATCATGTCAAAGTATTGGTTTGATTGCCAACAACGCGGAGAACTTCCTGCAATTTGTTTCGCTCCTTTTGTAAATGATACCATTTCTTCTCCCAGAGTTTTCGGTGCAACTCCAATTACTTTTTCCAAAAATTTTGCTACAATTTTTTTTGACATTACAGTACCTCCTTTTCTTACTATCTATTTTTTTTATTTGATTTATTTTTACAAGGGTACGCAAATTAGCGTACCCTTGAATTCTTTTAACTATTTATTCAAGCCTGAATAATAAGCATATATAGCTTCCTCATATTCTTGTTTTGATATTTCCTTTCCTTGAGGATTATAAAATTTCCGAGTTGCGCAGTACATAGAATCACCTGCACCATCCCCCCAGATATAAGTTTCTCGATATGTACCATTTGGTGTTTTAATTGAATTTTCATGACTATATGCGTTATAAACATCTATTGTATGACCATCTTTATACTTACGTTGATAATGTTCTTTGTAATAAAAAGAAGTCTGTTTACATTTATTACCGTATTGGTCTGTAAATTCTGATACGGTTCTGTCTGGTATAGTCATTCCTGAAAAGTATTTAACAGCTTTAAGATTGTTGTTATATGTTTCTTGTACTTTTTCCCCAAAATCAGAAACATATTGGATAGTTTTTCCGTAGATTTTTATAGAGCGTAATTTTTGTAAATGTTTTTCATCGTTATTACCTTCAAGTATATATTCTAATTCTTTAATAGGTAGTCCTGCTTTTTTCATTTTTTGTTTTATTTCTTCTGTTCTTGCAATAATTTCACCCTTTGCAGCTTCTGCTCTCTGCCTTGATTCTTGTTCAGCTTCAGCTTTTGCCTCCGGAGAAACAAATGGTACATAAGAAACCTGCGTCTGTTTCTTTATCGGAACTTTAAAAAATGGAGTTGTTGTTAAATTAAGTGAATATTGTTTTGGTTGTTTTGTAGTTGTAACTGTCATAAATTTCTCCTTTTTATTTTTCTCTCTCGTGTATATATGTATAAAAACATTTAGTAAATAGAAATTGCCTAATTTATCTATATAGAAAATAGAAAAACGCTGTAACATAGATATAGCTTATCGTTTTTAGTTAACAAAACTTAATATATTATGATGTTTAAGATAGAACTTGCAGCATTTTTCTATATGTAAAGGTATTTATGGATATAAAAAAGACATTAGGTGAAAAAGTTAAAAGAATTCGCAAGCAAAGGGGGCTTACTCAAGAACAGCTTGCAGAAATGATTGATATAGCTCCAAGGAATATGAGTAAAATAGAAGTAGGTTCTTGTTTTGTTTCAGCAGAAACTCTTGAAAAGCTGCTTGCTGCTCTAAATGTTTCAACGGAAGAATTGTTTGCTAACGACCATATTAAAGATACAAAAGAATTGTTGTCAGACATTTATTCTCAAATCGATTTAATAAAAGACAATCGAAAAAAATTGGAGACAGTATATAAAATGGTAGATTATATTGTTAAATTATAGGAACAATATTCTTTATGTAGTATAATATATTTATATTAAAAGGGATTTTTATGGAAAAGAATTTTATAATAGCAGGATTTGGCGGTCAGGGTGTGTTGCTTGCCGGTACTATCTTGGCAAATTCGTTCATGCTTGATGGGAAAAATGTTACGTGGTATCCGTGTTACGGCGCTGAAATGCGAGGAGGGACGGTTAATTGCGAAATTGTAGTTTCTGACACTGAAGTGAGTTCTGTTCATAAGCAGGATACAGATTATGCGCTGGTTTTGAATCAGCAGTCTTTTGACAGATTTGTTAAACGCGTAAAATCCGGCGGAACAATTGTTGCAAATTCAACTCTTGTAGCTGAATCAAGACCAAGAAGTGATATTAAGTATGTTTTTGCGCCTATGACAGATATAGCAAACAAACTTGGTACTAGTAAAGTTACGAATGTTGTATCATTGGGAGTCTTGGCTTCAACCTGTAACATTATTTCACCAAAAGCACTGGAAGAAGGACTGGAAAAAGTACTGGGAGAAAAGAAAAAAGATTTAATCCCGCTCAATATAAAAGCTTTAACTTCAGGACAAGATGCGCATAGCCTTGTATAGAAAGTTATTCCTAAGCTAAGTAATCTAAAATCGCGCCGCCTATTTCTTCTGTCGGGTCAAAGTGTGCGTCTTTTGGCGGATTTATTGAATCTTGTATAAGCATTTTAACCAACGGTCCAAAACCGTCAGGGACTTTTGTTTTTCTGTAGATTCCTGCAAGATATGTTTGAATATTAGGAGATTTAGTATTGTTATATTTTGAAAGTGTAGGGTAAATATCAGAAACAATTTTTTTATCAAGACCTTTATCCAGCAAAATATTTAATATGTATAAATACACAATTGCTTCATCTTCGTTTGCAGGGTTCTTTAAACCCGTTACAATCTCTGGAATTGCATTTTCTTTTTTTTCAACAATACTATTTATTTTTTTTGTGTCAAAAGTGCAATAATTTCTGTTTTGGTTTGGATAATTTACGCTGAGTGTCATGTTTATTCCTTTTATTTATTATATTTACTTTTATGCTGATCTGTATATTAAGAATATACAAAAGGAGGTCCGTTTTTTATTTCAAATAGGATGTTATCTGCAATAACTTTTAATTCTTGCGGAGATTTTCCATTTCTCTTTTGTTCATAAAACTCTTTACACAAAGGTTCAATTGCAGAATCTTTTTTAGCTTTAAAATTTCTGAGTTCTGTTGCAACAAGTCTTTTTTGAAGATTCAGTTCTATATCCGCATTATATTTTTTGACCTGAACTTCTTTTATAGCTTCAGCAGCGGCCTTTCCTCCATAAGCAAGTGCAGAGACTCCGGCTATTCCAAAGAAAAGATTTTTAAATTGTGGATTTTTGGGATTCATTAGCCAATCGTAAAAGAATGATAAATAGTCGTTTACGTGAGAAAAATACGTGATTTTATTTCTTCCGGAACCGCCAATAGTAGGATTAACTTTTTCGGTTGCTTGATTCATAGAATCTTTGAGATGCATAATAAAATCTTTTTTTTCGTTATCAGGAAGGTTTATTTTATTTACGTAACTATCGATTTCTTCAGCTCGAGCATAAATTGATTCAAGCATATTTTCAATTAACAATTTGTATGCATCTTTGCCGGATAGAATTTCTCCTTTGTGTCCCTCAAGGTTTATAATTTCTTTACCGTTATTAAAATCATTTATAATATTTTCAAGACCTTTTTGTGTATTTTTAATGCCGTTTTTAATAAATTCATCACTTTTTCTAATGTTATGTGCAGCAAGGTAACCAAGTCCGAGAATTGAGCCAAGAGTTGTTATACCCAGTAAGAACATTTTTTTGTTATCATTTTTTGAATCTTTACTTAATGATTTTTGTTTAAAAGTAAGTTCTTTTGAAAATTCTTTAGCATTTGTTGATAATAAGCTTCTTATAATTTGAAGTTTTCCTGAAAAAGATTGGGTTTCAACCGCTATTAAATTTTCTTGAAGGTTCTTTTGAATATCAGCTTCTTGCTTTTTTACCCATACTTCTTTGAACCCGTCAATAAAAATTTTACCCATAAAAGCCATTGAACCAAGTGTAATTACACCTAAAGACGCAAGGATAGTTTTTCTGTTAGGAGATTGAATCATAGAGAATATGCTCTGATGAATTTCATCATTTATACAATGGTTTCTCGTTATTCCGGGGAGTAAATATTCTTTTGAAGATTCCAATTTACCCTTTGAAAACTTTTTCATCATGGATGTAAAAGCGCCAAGCAAACTCATTACGCCAATGGTTATACCGCAGATAGGATACATTGGATTTATTGATTTATTCTCGTTTTGATATAAATTTTTTGGTAAATCAATTTTATTTTTTGAGATTACAAGGGTGTCATAAGTTTCATCAAGTGAAATATTAGGATCTTTAACATAAGAATTTATTATGATTCCTTCTTTGACAAAGTAATCATTTTTCTTTTGAGTTTGTGTCATATTCTTTTGATGTCTTGTGGAATCAAGATCCTGAGTTATCTTTTGTATCATCTTTTTTCTTTCCTAAGATTTTTTTTATAAACGTTTTAAGTCTGAATATTTTTTTGTCTTCATCAATTTTAGTTTCTTCATCTTCGGCATTATTCCGTTTGAATATCTTGAATAAATTTTTAAATTTAGTTTTTATAATATTTACAAATTCAGAAACTTTCTTCTCAATAAAAGCTTTTATTTCTCCAAAAATGGCATTTAATTTATCTTGAATATCGGTTTTAATTTGTGATAATTTTTGTGCAATATTATGCATCGTTTGCGGAATATTCTTTATGAGATTAATAATAGGTATGGCAATGTTGTTGATTATAAAGGCAACAGGTTTTAAAACAAAATTTTTTGATATATTAGAAGCAAATTCTGTCATTTTTGAAGCCATTTGTGCCATGTTTGATTCAAATGCTCTAATAGCTTCTGCGTGGTGTAATATAGTTGCTTCATGCATTTTTGCCTGCATTTTTGCAGCTCGCATCATTGCGCCAATCATTGCGCATTCGTGGTAACTCATCTCTCCTGGTTTTTGAGCTCGTTCACCTGGACGCATTCCTCCTCCGCCCATTCCGGAGCAAATAGGACAAGCTCCGGGAGCGCAGCCATGAGGGCACGTACCGGCTTTGATATTATTAACATTTTGAATTTGGTTAGACAATAAAAAATACTTCCTTTCGACAATTCGTGCCGCAAGAAAGACTTTACAATACTTTGCTCGAAGTATTGTTATATTTGTTTTTGTAGAGTATTCCGACTATAACGGTTGCGGCACAGCCTGGGATTTTCACCCGCAGTTTCCTCGTATTCAGTTTCTTATATCTTAAACTAACAGGGTGTAAAAGTAAATAATTGTTTATTATATAATTTTACTATGCAAAGCCGAAGTTTTTACGCAAAGGATATTTTAAAAATAGCAGGTCCAATTATTCTTGGAAATTTGGGTTTCATCATGATTGGAGTAGGCGATGTTATAGTTGCCGGCAGACATTCAACGAGTACGCTAGCCGCAATAAGCCTTGCAACAGCAATAACAAACTGTATTATGATGCTTGGTATTGGAATATTGGCAACAATTTCTGCTATTCTTTCCAACTACAGAGGTGAGCGAAAATCTATAGAATCATATTTTTTGCCGTCAATAAAGTTTGCAATGTTTTTGGCATTAATAACCTCAGGTTTAATATTTGCATGTATTCCCTTAATTAGCAAGCTTGGGTTTGAGCAGAACCTTGTGCCTATAATAAAGGATTATTTATTTATAACCGGCTTAGCCACTTTCGGAGCATATTTGCATTGTGCTTTGAAAGAATATTTACAAGCTTTTGAAATCGTGATGTTTCCGAATATGCTTACAATATTTTGTATTTTTTTAAATCTGTGTCTTAATATATTATTTGTATTTGGGTTTGGTATTATTCCTGAAATGGGCGCAATAGGGCTTGCTATTTCAAGTCTGATAGTAAGGTATTTTATGGGTTTTGTTCTTTTAATATACGCATTTTTAAGAACAAAAATCGGAGATAATTCGGATTATAAATACTTTAAAGATTTGTTAAAAGTCGGTTTTCCGGCTTCACTTGCTATCATGATAGAATTTGCAGGATTTAATATAATATCAATTGTAATGGGAAGAGTTTCCGGAATATATGCAGCGGCGCATAATTTATTATGTACTTTAACGAGCGTATCTTTTATGGTACCGCTTGCAATTTCAAATGCCACAGCCGTCAAAGTCGGATACACAAATGGTGCAAAATTCTATAAATCATTGAAAGAATATGCATATACAGGAATAAAAATATCTGTGGGTTTTATGGCATGTTCTGCTGTATTTGTAGGAATATTTGCCGAATTTTTAACAAGTTTGTTTACTACAGATGTTGAATTAATGAAGATATGTGTTCCAATAGTTTATGTATTATGTGTGTTCCAAATTTTTGACGGTTTGCAAGTCTCTCTTTCCGGAATATTCAGAGGTATAAAACAGACAAAAATAGTTATGATTTCAAATTTTGTAGGATATTGGATTATAGCATTTCCGCTGGGTTGTGTTTTGGCATTTAAATTTGGCTTGAATTTATTAGGTTTTTGGTGCGCACTGGGAATTTCTGCTATAGTTTTGTGTACAATTATGTTAATATCTATGATAAGAAAATTTAAAAAACTGGAGGTATAATGCCGCATTTTTTTATCGGTGTTAAGGATATAACAGATAATAAATTTGTTAAAATAAGAGATTATGAAAATTATCGTCATATAGCAAGAGCTCTCAGAGCAAGAGTTGGAGAGAAGCTGTTGTTAATCGATGAAAACCAAATTCAATATGAAACGACAATAACGCTGATTACAAATGATGAGATTGTTTGTGAAATAAATAAGTTTTATCCGTCCAAAAGAGACTTAGATTTTGACTTATATTTAGCACAGTCACCATTAAGAAGCGATGCACAATTAACCATAGTTGAAAAGGCGACTGAATTGGGTGTAAGGGGAATCTTTCCGGTTATAACTGATAATTGTGCCGTAAAAACTGACATAGCATCAAAAAAGGTTGAAAAATGGCAAAAAGTTATGTATGAAGCTTCAAAACAGTGTGAAAGAGCAAAGGTTCCAACTTGCCATTCTGTAACGACATTAGACGAAGTTTTAAAACAGCATTATGATAAAGTTATCGTTTTTGGTGAACGTTCAACAGAACAGAGCCTGAAGCAGTATCTTGAGACGAATAATATAAAAAAGAATGAAAAAATATTGGTAGTTATAGGTCCGGAAGGAGGTTTTTCAGAGAACGAATTTGAAAAATTTCGAAAATTAAATCTTCCGATTGTTTCATTGGGAGATTTGATATTAAAGGCTGAAACGGCTGTAATAGTATCATTGGGAGATATTATATATGAATATAAAGGATGACTTTATATTAAATAATATAAATGACGGATACCTTGTAGGAGGTTCTGTAAGAGATTTTTTAATGGGTAAATCTTTTAAGGACCGTGATATTGCAATAAAAAATGCCGAAGTATTTGCAAATAAACTGGCGTCTAAATTTGATGCAACATTTATTATTCTTGATGCTGATAATAAAATTTTTCGGTTGGTATTAAAGGATAAAGAAAATTATCTTGATATATCCGAACTTAGGGGAGAAACAATAGAAGAGGATTTATATCAAAGAGATTTTACAATAAATGCGATAGCTTATGATTTAAAAGAAGATAAGTTTATTGATGTCACAGGCGGAGTAAAAGACATAGAGAATAAAATCATACGTTCTATAAAAGAAGAGAATTTTGTTGATGATCCGCTGAGAATTTTAAGAGCATACAGATTTATGTCAACAACAGGGTTTGAGATTGATAATGAGTTGAACAAAATATTAAATAATCATAAATCCATAATTCTAAATCCTGCAAAAGAGAGGATTCATGATGAAATAATGAAACTTTTTGGGGGTAAGTACACATCAAAAACACTCCTAAAAATGTATCAGGATGGAATTTTAGAAATAATATTTCCGATAGTTAAGGAGATGAAAAAAGTTCCAAGAAATTCTCATCATCATTTGGATTTAGTACATCACGTTATCGAAACCGTGAGACAAATAGAACTTATGTATGAAAATTCTGAGAAGGAAATAAAAGAACATTTAGACAGAGTAGATTTTGGCGGATATCCGAGAATTAATCATTTAAAGCTTGCGGGTTTTTTGCATGATATCGGCAAACCTTCAACATGGACGATAGAAATTGAAAATGGGAAAGAAAGACATCGATTTATCAAACACGATATATTAGGTGCTGAAATGTCTGTAAAAATATTGAAGGAATTAAAATTTTCTAATAAACAAATTACATATATTTCAGAGATGATAAAAAATCATATATATCCTTCAGGAGTGGTTTCAGCACCAAACTTGGATTCAAAAATAATGATGAGATATGTAAGAAAAATTGGCGATAATGCAATCGATAATATATATTTAGCTCAAGCAGACAGGTTGTCAGCTCAAGGTCCTGATATAACAAAAGAAATAACGGAAGCAAATATTGCAGGTTTGAATACATTGTTGAAATTTTATTTAAATGTAAGAGAGGAGTTAAAACCTCTTCCTAAACTTTTGGATGGGCATGATATAATGAAAATGTTCAACATATCTCAATCGCCCAAAATTGGTCAAATACTTTCGGAGCTTCATGAAGCACAATTAAACGGAGACATTACAACAAAAGACGATGCGGAAATGTTTGTAAGAAAAATGTGCAAGGAGTTTATATAATGAAATTATTGCCTATATTTTATACAAGTTTTAAAGGTAAACCTCAAAATTATCAGAAAATTGATGAATTTGTCTCACGCTCGGCTCAACCTCAAAAAGAGGATTTTAGATGGCTTAAGGAGCAAGGAGTTACGGATGTTTTCAATTTTAGAACAATGTATAAATCGGGAATAGATTTTGAGGAAAAAGAGGTTGTTGAAAGCTTAGGTATGAAGTATCATAACATTCCGTCAATAACCAAAAAGCCCAGTGAAGATAATATAAAACTTTTTTTAGATAAGATAACTGAGATAATAAAATTGGGCGGCAAACCCCATCTGCATTGTAAAGCAGGTGCTGACAGAACTGGCATGTATTCTTATATTTATAAATCAGTTATGAATATTGGCAACAGTTCAGCTAACCAAGCAGAGATGATTAAAATGGGGCATAATTTGAATTTGTATCCGGATTTGTTACCTTGGACAAATCGGTTTATAAGTAAATTAAAACAGTCAAAATAAAAAAAATACCTTGGAATAGTCCAAGGTATTTTTATAATAATTTAAATAATATTTACTATGCTTCTTCAGATTTTTCTTCAGCAGCAGGTTCTTCAGCAGGAGCATCAGCAACTTCTGCGGCTTTAGCAGCTTCCTCCGCAGCTTTAGCTTCTTCAGCTGCCTTAGCTTCTTCTTCGGCTTTTTTAGCCAAAGCTTTCTTAGAAAGTTTTACAACTTCTTTTTTCTTATAATTCAAGCTTCCGTCAGCATTGCAGTTAGTAATAAGATACTTAACTGTTTCAGTCGGTTGTGCGCCTTTAGAAATCCAAGCTTCTGCAGAAGCCTTGTTTAACTTCATATCTTTTGTTTTAGGATTGTAGTAACCTAATTCTTCAATTGGTTTACCTTCACGTTTTGTAGTTGAGTTAATAACGATAACTCTGTATGTAGGAGCTTTCTTTGCGCCTAATCTTTTAAGTCTGATTTTTAACATTTTGATTTCCTTCTTTTTTTTGTTGGGAAGTCTCCCAAATACTATTTATATTGACTCTGAACCCAGCCGCGAATTCAGAAATACTTGATGCAGGATTGAAAGAGGATACCTGCACAACTATAGATAAACACAAATATAATAAAGAATCAAGAGTTGATAAAGGATTTGAGAATAATGTTACATTCAATAGAAATCAAAATTTACAAAAAATTTCTTTACTCTTTTTGATTTTCATGTAGTTAAAATAGTTCAACCTTTATTACAACAGCAGGTAAACAATTACTACAAATCTAAAAAATAAAACAAATTCGGCTGTATATTTATACAGCCGAATTTGTTTATTAATCTCAATTATTAATTCCGCAATGTTACTCCTTAAATGTTAAATCAGGTTGTCTGGCTGCAAGTGTTTCGTCAACCTTTTTGATAGGAGTTTTTTGCGGTGATTTTAGAACTTCTTCAGGATTTGTTCTGATTTCTTCCGCAATTTTCAGCATAGTGGAAATAAAACCGTCAAGAACTTCTTTAGACTCTGATTCTGTCGGTTCTATCATAATAGCTTCGTGTACAATCAACGGAAAATAAACTGTTGGCGGATGATAATTTGAATCCATCAATCTTTTTGCAATTCCAAGAGTTGATACGCCTTGCTCATGTTGTT
The DNA here is from genome assembly GCA_902802935.1 of uncultured bacterium. Taxonomy (GTDB): domain Bacteria; phylum Cyanobacteriota; class Vampirovibrionia; order Gastranaerophilales; family Gastranaerophilaceae; genus CAG-196. Next base: position 12,678 of record CADCNZ010000125.1, read on the forward strand.
TTTCTCCGGAAAGTACAAACTCGTGCATACAAGGTTCGTCATAAGGAAGCTCATAAACTCCTTTTAGTTTTTCCTTTATATAATTAGCATTCAAAACCGCATCAGCGCTTGCAAGCTTTAGGTTGTTACCCATCATGAGTATATATGCATAAGCTCTTACAAGAACTCCAAAATTGCCGTAAAAACTTCTGACTTTTCCTATAGTGTGCGGCAGGTCATAATTTCTTTTATATTTATTTCCGTCATATTCAATTACAGGAACCGGTAAAAAGTCCTTTAATTTTTCTGTCACACAAACAGGTCCTGCCCCTGGTCCTCCGCCTCCGTGTGGAGTTGCAAATGTTTTATGTAAGTTTAAATGTACAACGTCAAAACCCATTAATCTCGGATTCGTCCAGCCCATAATCGCATTGAAATTTGCACCGTCATAGTATAATAGTGAACCGTTATTATGCATAAGTTCCGAAATTTCTAAGACTTTTTCTTCAAAAATGCCTAAAGTGTTAGGGTTTGTCATCATAATTGCGGCAACATCTTTATCCAATAATTCTTTTAAAGCATCTATATCGACTTGACCTCGTTCATTTGATTTTACTTCAACGATATCAAAACCGCACATTTTCGCACTTGCAGGGTTAGTACCATGAGCTGAATCCGGAACTATTACTTTTTTTCTGTTAATTTCCCCTTTTACTTCAAAGTATTTTTTTATGGTCATCATGCCTGTGAGCTCGCCATGAGCCCCTGCCGCAGGCTGAAGTGTAACAGCGTCCATGCCCGTAATTTTCTTTAGTGCTTCCTGAAGATTAAACATCAATTCCAGTGCGCCCTGCGAGTCTTCATCAGATTGCAGAGGATGCAAATTACAAAAACCTTCCAAAGAGGCTAAAAGTTCATTTACTTTTGGATTATATTTCATAGTACAAGAACCAAGCGGATAAAAACCTTTTTCAATACAAAAATTTCTGTCGCTGAGCTCTTTGTAATGTCTCATAACTTCCAATTCACTAAGCATGGGTAGACCAATCGAATCTTTTCTAAGCAAACTTGCAGGTATAATGTTCTCTAAAACATTAATGTCTGAAGAGTCACTTAGTTCGATACCACAAACCCCGTTACTTTTTTCAAAGATTGTTTTCATCTATATCTTCCTGTTTAAGTAGTTCTTTTTTTATTTTATCAAGAGCACTTTGTATGATTCTTGAAATTCTGGATTGAGAAATATTGTATTCAACCGAAATATCTTTTAACTTTTTATCATAGAAATATTTAGCTTCAATCAAATCTTGCTCCCTTTGAGAAAGAGTTTTCATAATTTCACTGATTCTGTTTTTTAATTCTATAATTTCAGCTTTTTCTTCAGGAGTTCTGTGCAAATCTTTAATTTGTGTCGGATTTTCAGCTTCAGCTAATTCTTCAATAGAGAGAATTGTTTTATACACAGCATCCTTAATCAATTCTTTTTCAGACTGCTGTTGGTTATTTTTCATTACATACCATTTGTAGCGTCTTCTTACTTCGTTTCTTATTGCCCATTTAACAGCCTTTTTTATATACGCAACATTGTATTCTTCAGAATCACTCAAATTAGAAGTAATGTAATAAACTGTATAATTAGCAAGAGCGATAACTTCTGAAAGCTCAATTAAACCAAGATTTGAAAATTTGCTGAATTCAACACGCGACATTGATTCTATCAAATCTTTATACTTGGTAAGATTTAACCTTCCTTCCCTCTCTTTAGCTATATTTTTTACGTCTTTCATAATTTAATTTTATTAAAAACTATCATCAATTGCAAGTGAGATATGACATAATTACCATATTTACTTATGTACTCTGTTGCAGAGTTGTTATAGAATGTAAAGCATGTTAAAATATAGTTGTAGAAGAGGGTAAAATTATGAAGAAAATAAAACATATAATGCTTGCAGTTCTTTTAGCAGTGCTATTAACCGGCAGTTCTGTTTATGTAGATACGGCTACTGCGCAACCAGTAAAAGCTCCGCAAAATACATCAACGCAAGTTCAATACAAAAAAGCCGCTCCGCTTTCGATTGTTAATAATCCAAAGGCATATTTAAACTGCAATGTTATAATGCAAGCCAAGTTTGACAAGTTTTCAACTTTAGGTTTGGATTATAAACCGGCTTTTAAATCTTCGGAAGATTATATATCATTTTTAATAAAAAGAGATGATACTTCTTATAACATACCGTTATCAGAAATGAAGCTATTTTTAAAAAGAGATAAAGCAGAAAAATTTATTGATTTAAAGACAGGTGATGAAATAGAAATTCAAGGAAAAATGTTTTCTGATGCGTTGGGAGATGCTTGGATAGAAGTAAATGATTTGAAAATATTACAAAAAGCTCCTGAACAAGACAAAAAATAGTGATTTTTGAAAAGGAAGATTTATGCCAGATACGGATATTAAGAATGACAAGGATAAAGTTTTTTTAACTATACACGGACATTTCTACCAACCGCCTCGTGAGAATCCATGGTTAGAAGCAATTGAACAGCAAGACAGTGCATTACCTTACCACGATTGGAATGAACGTATCAACGCTGAATGTTATAATCCAAATTCTGTGTCAAAAATTGTGAATTCAAGTAATCAAATCTTGAATGTTGTAAATAACTATGAATACCTAAGTTATAATTTTGGTCCGACACTTTTGTCTTGGATGGAAGAGTTTGCCCCTCAAGCTTATGAGAGAATAATAAAAGCTGATATAAACTCCAGAAAACAGCACTCCGGACATGGCAATGCAATAGCTCAAGTTTATAATCACATGATTATGCCGCTTGCTAATGAAAGAGATAAACAAACTCAGGTTAAATGGGGAATAAAAGATTTTGAATACAGGTTTGGACGCAAGCCGGAGGGAATGTGGCTTGCTGAAACTGCTGCTGATGACGATACATTAAGAGTTTTGGCAGAAAATGGAATAAAATTTACAATACTGTCTCCTTATCAGGCTCAAAGAATAAGAAAAGAAGGAGAAAACTCTTGGCAGGATGTAAGCTGGGGAAATATTGACCCTGCTCGCTCATACAGATATTATATAAAATCAGCGCCTGGTAAATATATAGATTTGTTTTTCTATGACGGCGCAATTTCACGTTCAGTAGCTTTTGATGAATTACTTAAGGACGGAAATAAATTCGTAAGTCGGTTACAGGATGGAATTTCTGAGGTACGTAATTATCCTCAATTGGTTAATATTGCAACAGACGGAGAAAGCTACGGACACCATACAAAATTCGGAGATATGGCTTTAGCTTATGCATATAAGATAAAAGTAAAAGAAAGCGGTTTTGAAATAACAAATTACGCTGAATATTTGGATAAATATAAAAGTGACTGGGAAGTAGAAATAAAGCCGGTTTCTTCTTGGAGTTGTTTCCACGGCGTCGGAAGATGGTGTGATGACTGCGGCTGTTCAACCGGAGGTCATCCGGGGTGGAACCAAAAATGGAGAAAACCGCTGAGAAATGCTTTAGATTTCTTGCGTGATGAAACAATAAGCATATATTCTAAACAAGGTAAAAAATATTTTAAGGATCCTGAAGCTGCAAGAAACAACTATATAAATGTAATTCTTGATCGCAGTGATATTTCCGTAAAAGCATATCAAGAAGAATATTTCCAGCAAGGGCTTGAACAAGATCAAAAAGTCAGAGCAATGGAGCTATTGGAAATCCAAAGGCAGGCAATGCTTATGTATACCAGCTGCGGTTGGTTTTTCTCTGAAATATCAGGTATAGAAACCGTTCAAATAATGAAGTATGCCGCAAGGGTAATGCAGCTGGCAAAATCATTTGTGAAGAAAGATTTGGAAGAAAAGTTCCTTGAAATTTTATCAGAAGCAAAAAGTAATATTGCAGAGTTTGGCACAGGTAAAGATGTTTATGAGAGATTTGTAAAACCGTCAATAGTGACTCCAAAACAAATTGTGTGTCTGTGGGCAATATCAACACTATACTCTGATGTTGAAGAAGAAGAGAATGTTTATTGTTATAAAATAAAGAAGCATTCATACAAAGAGGTTGCTAAAGGTAATTCAAAACTTGTTATCGGGCATATTGAGATAGAATCTAAGGTGACATTGGAAAAATCAAATATGATATTTACACTGCTTCAATTCTCAGGCGGTGACTTCCATTGCGCTATCAAAGAATATTCTGAAAATTTTGGGGAGATAAGAAAAGAACTTATAAGAACATTTTTAGTTTC
>CADCNZ010000126.1 GCA_902802935.1 uncultured bacterium
AGATTTGTAGTTCTTAATACAAGTTTGTAAGTGAAGATGAAAATTCTCTTTGCCTCGCAAATAAAGAGAAGAAGAAAATGAAGTTAACAGAAAACAAGCTTAAAATAATTTTATTTTACAAAATATTTTCAAGGATTCACAAACCCAGATAAATATGGTATTACATTGTATGTAATATTGAAATAGATAATTAATAATAATAATTAAAAATTATTAATAATCCCGCCAAAAGCCATTACATCTTCGTATGCAGCACCTGCTTCGAGCATTTCTTCTGCCGTAAACCCAAATAAAGTAATTGTATCAATAACCTTATTTTTATCTTCTATATTTTGTATTACAGACTCAAGAGCAGATTCTCTTGTCATATAAGAAAATTTGTCATTGATTCCGTGGTTTAGTATTCTGCGTTTGGATTTTCCCATTATTACCTTTTAAGATTAAGCTAGTGCAAGAAGTGCTGCACCAATCATTCCTGCATAATTTCCTGCTGTTGCGATTCTTATAGAAGTAGGAGTGGTAACTATATCTGAGTTTACCTCTGATTCTATAACTTTTGTATCCACGAATTGTGCCATTGAACCTGATAAGATAACACAATCAGGATCAAAAAGATTTGTGAGTCCCTTAATGCCAATTATAATATCATTCTGCCAGCGATTCAAGATATTAATCATCTTTTTGTCACCATTCTTAACACCTTCAATAACATCGTATGTTGAAACATCTTTATTACCTAAGGCTTCTTCTGCATCAAGTTTTAGTGCAGTTCCGGAAGCATATATTTCAAAACAATCCCAGCTTCCGCAGGTACACTTTCTTCTTTTATCAGCATACATTTTAAAATGCATTTCTCCTGCAGCTCCGGATTTTCCTTTTAGTAATTTGTCGTTTATTATAATACCTCCGCCGACACCGGTCCCCAATGTTAACAAGACTGAAACTTTACTTCCTCGGGAAGCACCAATCTTATATTCTGCCCAAGCGGCAGCATTGGCATCATTTTCCAAAAAAACTTTTTTATTGCTGAAACTTTGAAAATCTATCGTATTATATCCTTGGACAAGATTCCCTGTAGAACCGATAACCCCTGTGTTTTCATTATTGACAGCGCCCGCAGTAGCAATAGCTATAGCATCAACATCGTTTTCATATTTAACAATTTGATTTTTTAGTATCTTTTTAATATCGTCAAGAGTTTTGGGTGTTGAAAATTTGTCTATTTCTCCGATAACATTACCGGTTTCATCAATAATAGTACTATATATTTTTGTTCCGCCAATATCGAATGCTAATGCTTTTTTCATAGTTTTTCTCTTTACCCCTTTACCCCTTTAACCCTCAATAAATCTTTTTGTAATTAACTGAGGTCTTGTAATAGCTGAACCTATTACTACGCAGTGAGCACCTAAATCAAAAGCTTTTTGTACTTCTTTCGGTTCCCAAATTCTGCCTTCCAATATAACAGGTTTATGAATATTCTTAACAAGCTTATCCAAAAGCGTATAGTCTGGGCCATCTGTAGGCTCTCCGGATTCGAGTGTGTATCCAGCAAGAGTTGTAGAAATTATGTCTGCCCCAAGGTCTGCACAACGGATGCCTTCTTCTAGTGTTGAAATGTCTGCCATTGCAAGTTTTCCGGCACTATGTATTCTGGATATTATGTCAAATAATGTTGTTGTAATACGGTCTCTTGAAGTACCGTCAAAAGCTATAATATCAGCTCCCGCATTTATTAATTCATCAACTTCCTTTATGGAAGGTGTTATATATACAATTTCTCTCCAATTTTCCGGAAGTTTTTCAGGTTTTGTTAGACCAATAACAGGTACTTTAAAATTCTTTTTTGCATTTCTTACGTCTCTGGCTCCTGCAACTCTTAAACCTGAGGCACCACCATTAATTACAGATGCCATCATAGCAAGCATGCACTCTTCTTTATAAAGAGGTTCATCCGGCATTGCCTGACAAGAAACAACAATTTTACCTTTTAAATTATCTATAATATTCATACAAAAATTTTATCACAAAAAGATTGATAAAAAGTCAATTCATTACTATAATAAAAGGTAGCCGGAGGGAATCAGGATGAATAATAAAAAAGTTTTTGTCAGCGGTTTGATTGCCTTAGCGATTGTGCTAGGGGCTCAGCAAATAATTTTTAGAAATAAAATTGAGAACCCTGATGTTCAAAAAACAGCAGAAGAGTTGAGCTCAGGTCAGCCTGTTCCTGAACCTCAAGCAGTGGAGGTTACAAACCAAAATGATGGCGGACAGGCATCAGGAAAAGCAAAACAAATTACTGTAGCAAAAGACGTTATAGTATCAAAAGATAAAAATCCTTCATTGAATCAAGCGATTGTCGAATCAGGGCTGCCTATATCTGTTATTAGTGAGCTATCTATGTTGCCTGAAAATATACAAAATACAGTTTTAGATATTTATAAATCGTCTGACGGTGTTTATATGATGAAACACAAAGGAAACAAAGTGCTTGTTATTGTCGAAAATCAAGCAAATTTGCGACATGGTGTTGAGTTTATAGAAATATCAGTTCCAAACGGTCATAGGACAACAACTACATTTGGGTATAATGACAAAATGCAAGATTCAAATAATGATATTTGGGAATATGATAAAGTGGCTGATATACAGCGTCCAACAAGGCATACTAAATATGATTCCGACGGTGATATGGAATTTGTAGAAGTATGGAATTATGATGACAATCCTGTAAAGTATGAAATGAAAGATAAGAACGGCAAAACGGTTTCAATAAGAAAAGAAACCTTGGATGACGGTACAAATCTCAGGATAGAACACCTATTATATGATCATAACGGTAAAACTAAGGTTAATATTACCGCTGCATACGAAGGCGGTGATATAAAACGGTTTACATATTACAATGCTGATAAACCGGATGAAAGCGGTTCTGTGTTTGGTGAATATAAAGACGGTGTAAAAATTAAAGAAACTGTTTATACATCGGATTTTAAAGTTAAAAATGTATTTGAACCGATTTATCAGAACGGCAGTACTAAAGAAATAAAAGTTTTAGATAATAAAAATAATGAAATCAGAACTGTATTAGAAAAATAGTACAGATTTCTATTTCTTTTATATAAAAATATGTGGTAGTATAATTTTATGCTTAACAAAATTACAACGGTATTTGAGTGCTCCAGAATATTTTCGCTGCCTATGACAATAATGTCATGGTTAGTGGTTTTTGTTTGGGCTTTAATCTCATCAGGGAATGTTTTATATGGAATTTTGGCACTTATAGGAATATCTTTTGTGCATTTGGGAACAAATATATTAGATGATTATTTCGATTATAAAAGTTTGATAAAACAATCAGATTTTGACAGTCAAGAATATTTGAAAAATGCACAAAAAACAAAATGCAGATACTTAATAACGGGCATGATGAGTGAATTGGAATTACTGCTGCTTGCTGTTACATATTTTGGAATAGCATTTATATTAGGAATAGTTTTTTATCTAAAATGCGGTCAAGGTATCTTGTATTTTGCCATAGCAGGAGGTTTAATTGCGTTATCTTATTCATTTCTTTCAAGAATAAGATTGTCTGAAGCAGCGGTTGCCATCGCGTATGGCCCTGCTCTTTACGGTGGTGTGTATTACGTAATGACAAAAACATATTCGTGGGAAATTATGATTCTTTGCATACCGACTATGATTATGACTGTGGTTCTTCTTTATATACATACTGTCATGGATTTTGACCATGATGTAAATGAAGGTCATTATACTATTGCAAACCTGTTTGACTCTCAGCTGGATGCGCTTGTTGTTTTGAAAGCTCTGTTGGTATTAGCGTATATTTCTCCGATTTTCTTATGTATATTTGACATAGCAGATTGGCAGGTTTTTCTGGTATATATAACAATACCAATGGCAATAGACTTATATAAATCAATGTCTTCTTTTTCCGTTGACCCTCAGTCCATTCCTGAACATAAATGGTATCATTTTCCAATGGAAAACTTAAAACAACTCAAAAAATTTAACGCATCAGCTTTTATGATACGGATGTATCAGTCAAGAAACTTGATGGTATATTTTTCTATACTGCTTGCTATCGGCATAGTTTTAGGTGTCCTATAATCAGTGTATATACATCAAAATACATATTTTGATGTA
>CADCNZ010000127.1 GCA_902802935.1 uncultured bacterium
GAAGTTAGATAACCATGTTTACATTTGGAGGTAAAGTGTATGACAATTACAGTAAACAGCAAGAAGAAACAAGTAAAGAAAACTTTTGATGAACTTATTAACGATTTGATGGGTTCAAGCTCAGAAAAAGTAAGATATAATGCTGCCCGTGTTCTTGGAGAAATGGGCGATTCTAAAGCTGTTGAACCGTTAATCAATGTACTAAAAAATGATAAAAACGGTTCTGTACGTTTATATGCTGCCCGTGCTTTGGGCGAGCTTGGCGATTCAAAAGCAACAGAACATTTAATCGAATCCTTGCGTGAAGATAGAAACGTTGACGTTAGAGTGCGTGCCGCTCGTGCACTTGGTCGTTTAGGCGGTAAAATTGTTGTAGAACCTTTGGTTGAAGCATTAAATGACGAAAATTCACAAGTTTGTATAACTGCAACAGATGCTTTAATAGAAATTGGTGATGTTGCAACTGATGCACTTATGAAATCACTGGATCACGAAAAAGTTAACGTTAGATGCGATGCTACTCGTGCATTAGGTGAAATCGGAAATAAGAAATGCGTAGATAAAATTATTAACATGTTATATGATGAATGGGTTAACGTTAGAATTTATGCAGTAACTTCGTTAGGTAAGTTAAACGATACAAAAGCTGTTCCTGCATTGATTGATGTTATGAAAAACCGTTCAGAAAATGATTTAGTTAGAGCCGGTGCAGCAGCTGCACTAGGTGTTCTAAGAGATCAAAGAGCTTTACTTCCGCTTCGTGAATTAATTATGGAAGCTGAAGAGCTTGGCGAACTTGAAGATACAGCTCTTAAATCTTTCAAAAAAATTATGGCAGCAAACTGGCAAGCAATTCCTGGTGCTACTCAACAGAAAAAACCAGTTGCAGCTGTGTAATAAAGAATTTTGAACAATAAAAAAGGCAGAAAACATGTTTGTTGTCTGCCTTTTTTATTATTTATATTTATGCTAATCTAAAGTTGTACTAGTCGACTTAAAGGGGGAGATTATAAATGAAAGATTACACTAGAGAAGATTATTTAAAGCTATATGAAAAACCGCTGGACGAATTAATCAAAATATCACATAAAATAACAGAGGAAAACTTTGATAACACAGTTGAAGCCTGCAGTATAATCAGTGCAAAGACAGGTGCTTGCGGAGAAAATTGCAAATATTGCGCACAGAGCAAACACAATCATGCAGAAATAGAATGCCATCCGTTAATGGATGTTGAAACAGTCAAAAAAGCCGCACTCAGCGCCAAAGAAAACGGTGCCACCAGATTTTGTATAGTGACATCGGGCAGAGTTCCTACTGGTGAAGACTTTGAAAACATTTTAAAAATGATTCGAGAAGTAGCCTCAATTGACGGTTTACATTGCTGCGCTTCTTTAGGGCTTTTATCAGAAGAACAAATTAAACGTATAAAAGAAGCAGGCGTTGAAAGATATAACCACAATATTAATACCTCTGAGAATTATCATAGCAAAATCTGCACAACACACAATTTCTCAGACAGAGTGAAAACTGTCAAAATGATTCAAAAATATGGTATAGAAGCTTGTTGTGGAGTCATAATCGGCATGGGAGAAACCAGAGAAGACAGAGTAGATATGGCTCTATCGCTTAGAGAACTTAACCCAAAGACCGTACCAATAAACTTCTTAAACCCCATTAAAGGTACTCCGCTCGAAGGATATGAGGATAGGATTGACGAAGAAGAAATTTTGAAAACAATTTGCATATTCAGAATAATTCTTCCGAAAGCTCTTTTAAGATATGCCGGAGGCCGCACAACAAGACTTAGTGAATATAACCAAGCACTTGGAATAAAAGCCGGAATCAATTCTCTTCTTGTAGGAAACTATCTTACTACAGCAGGATCAAAGTCTGAAGAAGACAAAAAAATGCTAGCTGACATGAATTTGGTAATGGCATAATTTTGGTTAAAATCGCAATTTTATCCAACAAACAGATGATTTTTTTGGCATAAATACAAAAATCCTGTTATAATAGAGTTGGGAATTTGTGGATAATTAATCCTCAAGAAGAGCTTAAATAAAACGGAGAAAAGTATGGCTAACGAAGAACCAAAAGAAACCGGAAACGGCAGAAATCAAGATATAACCAAATTTTTAATAATGACACTTGCTTCAATCGTAATAATGTTTATTGTATTTGCCGGTGTTAATTATGTTGTAATGGAAAACCTTATAAGCCAAAAAATGAGCAACCTTCCTACAACAGGGGAAGAATTGGAAGAAAGCGAAGAAGAAGGTGATGAAATTCAAAAAGGAATTATTGTTGACCTTGGAGATTTCATACTTAATCTTTGTGATGAAAATCAGAAAAAATATCTTAAAGTTAATGTAGCAATTGAAGTAACAAAAAAAGAGACTGATTTTTCTCAAGAAGCAACTCCGGAAAAAGGCGGACATGGAGGACATGGAGAAGCTGCACCCGCTGCAGTAGACCCTCTTGAAGCAATCAAAAAAGAAATGGATCAATATAAGCCTGCTATCAGAGATGCCGTTATTACCAACCTTTCAAGCAAAACATCTTCTGAGCTGGCAACTGCTGCAGGGAAAGAACTTGCAAAAGAACAAATTACAAATGATATAAATTCAATTTTGGGTGGAGAAAGAGAAGTTTTAAGAGTAAGCTTCGGTCAATTTATCATTCAGTAGGGAGCGAATGGACGACAACGCAATAGAAAATTTAATAGGTACATCAGATGAAGATGGAGATTTTGTTGATGCGGAACATAAAAGCTATAAGCTGTACAATTTCCGCAGACCTGACAAATTTTCCAAAGACAACCTGAGAGCCTTAAGAGACATTCACAGAGAATTCTCTAAGGCGATATCTCTTGTCTTAAGCGGC
>CADCNZ010000128.1 GCA_902802935.1 uncultured bacterium
ATATATAAAAACAAATTTTATAAAAATAACATCACTCTTACATCTTACATCTATTAAACAATTTTAGCCCCATTTAGGGGCTTTTTTTATGATTTGTATAGAATATATTTGTGTTTGATTGAATCAAAAATAAATATTTTGTTCTTGTCTTTTGTAACAACAATTTTTATTGAATTATGTGTATCTGTGCTGAGAATTTCAGAACTTCTAAGTGTCTCTAATGTATAAACAGACGGATGACCAAATTTATTTTCTCCTGTAGAAAATATTGAATATTTAGGATTTAAATATGATGCTATATCTTTGTTAATAACTCCTGCTGCACCGTGATGTCCCACTTTTAGTACTGTTATATTTTGTGGGAGATATTTTCTCAGCTTATTATAAGTTTCAACGCCGGCATCACCCGTAAAAAGCATAGAGAATTTGTTATATCTGAGTATTGTTAATATAGAAGATTCGTTGTCTCCAATTCCAGGAGTATCACCTGCAAATAAATTTTCTATTTCTAAATTGTTATTTTTAAATACTTGCTGTTTGTTTTTAGCAAGAATAATATTTGTGTTTCTACTTTTTGCTGCATCATAAATTATTTTTGCAGAAGCAGAGTTGTGTTCTAAAGAGTTTACATAAATATTATTAACCTTTATATTATTAATTAAATCTGCCGCACCTCCGCAGTGGTCGTTGTCAAAATGTGTAATTATAATAGAATCAATTGTCTTTATATTGTTATCTATAAGATATTTCAAGATAATCATTTCTGCTTGGGATTTACCGTTATTATATCCGCTTTTTCCTGTATCAATTAAAATATATTTGTTTTCAGGGGTTTTAATCATAAAAGCATCTGCGTTACCTACGTCAAATGCAGTAATTTCAAGATTCGAATTTTTAATAGGAATTACAGATATAAAAAATATTGATGTAAGTATTATTAAAAAAGAAACAAAAATTTTTGCATATTTTTGTCTAGTGTCTTTATTCAACAATCCTATCAAAAGTAAAATTATACAATAGTACATCAAGACCTGAATTATGTGAGGATGAGAAGTTTGTATAGTAGAATTTGGCAAATTTCCCCAGAAATCAGAAATGTTAATTAAAATTGTGATAAGAGGGTTTAGTATGCTATCAAATACTTTACAAACTAAATGAGAAATAGGAGTAATAATACAAATAAGAGAACTTATAAATCCTCCAAAACTTATTACGGAAAGAATCGGAACGCTCATAATATTAGCAAATATAGAATAAATGCTAATATTATTAAAATAAAATATCTGTATTGGAATAACCCAAATTTGTGCAATTATAGGAACGCAAATTGTTCCGATAATCCAATTTATAATTTTACTCTGACTTCTTATTATAGAAGGGGTCATTGCAAGAAGCCCGAATGTTACTACGAATGAGAGCTGAAATCCTACATCATTTATGTACATTGGGTTGTATAATAACATAAGAAATGCTACAAAAGACAATAGAGCAATACTGTGAGCATCTCTGTCAATAAGTTTTCCTATTAGCACAAATAAAAGCATCAATGCGGCTCTTACAATAGAAGGTCCAAGTCCCGTCATAAATACATATGTTATAACAGCTATTATACAAATAGAAATATTTACTTTATAGTTGATTCTAAGCATGTTTAATAAGAAAAAGAAAAATGAAAAAATAAATGCAACATTCATTCCCGAAGCAGCTAATATGTGAAGCAGACCTGAGTTTATAAAAGATTGCTTTATCTCTTCGGGGGCAGAAACTGCATCATCTCCAAAAACTATACCGCCTAGAATTTCAAGATTCGGGGATTTTAAGTATTCCGAGTGTATATTTATTACACCCTCGCGATAGTTGTTAATTTTTTGTAAAAATGCTTCTAATAAAGTAGGTTCTGTCTCTATTTGTTCAAAACAAGGAATCGGAAGATTCCGCATACTATATGGATTGTGACCGTAAAACACAGCGTAAGTGTTATAATTCCTTAAATAATTGCCGTAATCAAATTGGGATGGATTTCCGGATTTGAAAGGTAATGAAAGCCTGCCTCGTATCTTATAAGAATTATATATTCCTAATTTTTTGTCAGAATTAAGTGTAACCAGAACTTTTTCATTTCTTAAATTTTCAGTGATTCCATTGTATTCTATTTTGTCTACATTAAAGAAAAATTTTTGCTTATTATTGTCTTTTATTTGCGGTATTGTAAGCACTTTGCCGTATATTGTTGCATTAATAGGGGCAATACTTCGCAAGTCGTCTGTCGCTTTTATCCTAATATTGGTGTTAATAATTCCTATATAAAAAATAAGGCACCAAATTATTATCAATTTAGCGGGGAAAAAGTTTTTTATACACAATAAAGCAAGAAATATTGAAATTATACCGGCTGCAATTATGGAATTTCCTGCCAAAACAGAGAATAGAGATAAAATATAAATGCAAACCGTGACTAACATAAGAATGTTTTTATTTTGATAAATAGCATTACAAATATCTCTAATCATGTAAATAATTTTATCATAAAGGGGGTAAAAAAAGGGGGGGGTAAATGTAATTTGGCTTTATGTTAATCTTACAAATCTTGTCATAGAAGGGGTAAATGTAATTTGGCTTTGCGTTAATTTTACAAATATTGTCATAGCAGGGGTAAATATATTGATACTATCAGTCCGTTTTTCTAATACGTATATACGAGAAAAAGTGTATCTCCAAAACCCTTGATAAGTGAGTTACTTGCTTGTTGCGTTTCAATATGTTTGTAAAGAATTGTAACAATTTTGTCTAAAATATTAAAGTTTTTTATAAAAATGCCGATATATATATCAAAGGGTACAATAATATCCCCGATAAACAAAAAACAATAAAATAAAATAAAAAGGAAAAGGAGAACTCAATTATGGGTATGTCAGCATCACAGGCAAGATTAATCGCCTTAACAGCAAGAATGAACGACATTGAATATCAAGGTCAACAGATTAACCAACAAAGAACGACCTTGTCAAACCAAGTCAATGCACTCTATAACTCACTGTTAGAAATGACAGTGCCTACTCCTCCGTCTACTCAAGATTATACAAAGATACAATATACAGGTACCTTGAATGCAAGTACGTTTACTTTGAGCAATGTAACGCCTAAATCTGACGGTACATATGATTTGAAAGTCGGTTTTGCTCAATCAGGTAATATTATGGCAAATACTAATAAAGCTGCTGCTATTGTAAGTACATCCCCAACATTCAATGTATCTAAAGCAGATGTCGCAAATGATACAAATTTAAAATCATTATTTTATGATACACACAACACACCTAAAAAAGGTGACGCTTGGGAAAGCGCTAATGCTATCATCAATGCAAAAGGTACTAAAGGTAACAGTTATAAAGAAGATAACCTTATGATAGTAACCGATATAGTTAATATTTCCGACGATATGTTTGCAAATACATCTGTTTCAATATATATTGATTCAGATGCACAGAGCGGTGACGGTACAAAATTAATACAAGTTAAGTCGAAAAATGAAATTCCTGATAACGCCACCGTATACGTTGTATGTAACACAGCTGATGTCCTAAAATATACAGAAGGTGATGACGGAACAACAACAGCATCTATAGACGATACAAATGGAAGCCTTGGTAAACTTATTACTGGATATGGTAACAACGGCAATGTATACAAATGGGAGAATACAACTTGGGAATCACCAAAAACTGATTTAAGTGATTCACAAAAATCTGCAATAATCGGAAAAAACTTGTTGATAAAAGACGGTGATGGCGTAAGATATTTGAGATTAAGTGACATAACAAGTAACTTAAATTTAGATACATTATATAAAATTGATTCAAACAGTAATGTGGTTATGAAAAATACAGAGTCTAAAACTCCATATTCAATTAAAAATGCTGATGGAAGTACTAAAGAATTATATACACTAGCTGAAGCAAAAGCTAACGGAACAATTACTGATACATACTATGATGCAGCAGTTGAATCATTAAAACATTCTTTCCCTGATGTTGTAGATGTAGCCAGCGAATTCTATGTATATGTCGAAGATGGTGAATATAAGTTCATACAAACTAAAGATACAACAGGAATAACAGATGATAAAACAAAATACGCATCAGTATATAAACAATCAACCGGTACATATTCAGAACAAAAATCATACGAAGGTTGTCAGATCGAATTTGATAATGACGGGAAAATAAATACAGTTTACTTAACTATGGATGACGGTAAGTCATATGCAGTAAAAATGAGTGCAGAAACTGTTACCGACCAAGAGGCATATGAAGACGCTTTCAACCAATATGAATATGCCAAGTACAAATATGACAAAGAACAACAAGAAATCAACGTTAAAACTTCAATAATACAAGCAGAAGATAAAAACCTCGAATTGAAGTTAACAAGATTAGATAACGAAAGAAATGCGGTTAACACAGAAATCGAAGCTGTTAAGAAAGTCGTTGATGACAACATTCAAAAATCATTCAAGACCTTCAACGGCTAGGTGGGGGGTAAATGTATAGGGCTAGCTCCCAACTGAATTGTTTTAAATAACAAAGGCAAACAAATAAACACAAGGAAACTAAAAAAGAGTCTTTTTAAAAGGCTCTTTTTTATATGTTATGGAAATTCTTAGCTCATCTATTTGTTATTGAGTTTAGAATTGCGAATTAGGAAGTTTTACGCTTAATCAGATTCTATTTATCTCTACAATGACATGATATCTATGTTTAGTACAAACATAAATTACATTTACCCCCATAGCGACAAAGCTTGTAAGTTTAGCACAAAGCCAAATTACATTTACACCCATTGTTACAAGGCTTGTAAGTTTAGCGCAAAGTCAAATTACATTTACCCCCCCCTGTATCTTGTCACAAATAAAAAAAAATGATAATATTCAGATATAATGTCTTGGGGTTGTTTTTATGTTTGGATGTGTGGAAAAAACTAACGAAGAAAAAGTTACTAAACTTCTGTCAGAAAAAGAAATTTTATCAGGAAGTAAAAAATTTGGTATGTCACCAATACCTAAATTTAACCTTGGTTATTTTTTAAAAAAACAAAAAGATAAGCCAAGCAGGTTTGGTGAAAGATATAAGTTTGTAAAATAAACATAAACAAAGAGGTTGTCCATGATTTTGGACAACCTCTTTGTTTATGCTAACTTTATTATTTACTGATTCTTTTGTAATCTGCTCTATAATGCTTTGATATAACAGGTTCGCCTCTTGTTTCAAGCATTTGTTTGTTAAGTTTGTAATCTGTATTTGGTTTGGTATATAGATCTGTCTCTGCGTTACCTGATTTGTAAGACACTGTGTATTTGTTATTATTATTATTTTTTGCGACAGTGTATGTAAACTTGTGTGTTGAACTGCTATAAGTACTGCAATCTACAGTAAATGTAAGATTGTCATCTGTGCAATTTTCAGGTATTTCTATTTTACCTGCTATGAATTCATCATCTGAATCAGGGTTATGTGCAACTTTTACTGCAAAACCTGCTTTTTGGCTAAGAGCTGCTAATTTTTTCAAATTATCAACTGTTAGATTTGTTGGTAAAGTAATAGTTCCTTTGTCATTGTTTATTATGCAGCCCATTGTGGTTAATGCCTGTTTTTCTTCATTTGATAATTTGCTTGCACCAGCATCCCCAGCACCAGCATCAGGGCTAACGTCTTCTGCTCCGTCGCTATCTGCAATTTCTTCGGGAGCTTCAACAGCGTCACCTGTGCCATTTGTTGCACCGGCATTAACAACGTCTCCGGAGCCTGCTCCTTGCGCTGCGACACCGTCTTGTGACACCACTTGAGTAGTGGAAGTACCATCACCGGTACCCGCAGCTGCAGGTGCACCTTCCTTATCTTTAGATGCAGTGCCGTCATCGCTACTAGGATTTAGGTTCCAACTTTTATTCTCTGCCAAATCTTCGAGTTGCTTTAATAATCCGGCATAAGCTATTTTATTTTGCTCTTCGTGTGTCTTATCCTTTGGTTTTTCTGCCAAAGCACTAATCTCTTTATACAAAGTTTTAGCTCTTTCTTCTGTTAGTGGTTTCTTTGTATCTTTTATTTCTTTATCATAATCTTTAATTAATTTATCATCTTTATCTTTGCAGGTTAATCGGCTGCTTGTGCTGTTTGTTGAATTTGATGAATTATTTGAAGAATTAGCACCACCGGCATTGTATCCGCCGCCAAAAACATTGCCGAAGTCCCAATTAGAACCGGTGCCGCCGCCAAAAATATTACCAAATCCGAATGATGGGAATCCTCCGAATCCAAAACCGCCCATTCCGAATCCGCCACCGAAGCCAAATCCACCCATGAAATTGCCGAAGATACCGCCAAGGAATCCTCCTATGCCGGCTCCTAGACCATGAGCAAAACCGCCCCAAAAACCGCTGTTACATCCGGTATTGATGTTATACGTAGTATTATAAGAAAAAATACTGCCGCCGCCGCCATTACAACAATTTGCGTAATCGTGGTGTCTCAACATGTGTTTAAATTCACTGTAACAACGAACTCTAGGGAAGCTCATAATGTTTACCTCGTTTTTTCTTACATCTGTTATATATATAAAGTATATAAAAATTAGGTAATTTCATTGTTTTATAATTCTGTTACAAAACTTAACAATATTTATCATATTAACTCAATGTACATAAAGTTAAAGTTGTTAAATAAATCCATTATTTTTTATTAACTTTTGTAAAAGTTTAGTGTATACATGTCAGATTTATGGCAAAAAAACTCTTTTCATGATTTTTATAATAATAGAAGGAGTTCCGTGTGTTTGTAAATAAAGTTGGCAATTTTTCAAAAATAGATTTTCGTGGCTTCCAGCATTTGAAAAATGAAGTTGGTGAGCCTATTTTGAGATTTAATTATCCGTACGATTATGAACACGAAACTTGTGAAATTCAAATATTTAAAGTAAGACCTGATAAAAATTATAATTATAAAATAGACGAATCTCCTATTGCTAAAGTTATGCTTGAACCAGAAGGAACAGATGTTAATATACAGGAAATAACAAATTTAGCACAAAATGAGCCTTTTGCATATAAATACATAAGAAGGGATAAAAACACAGGTGAAGTCATTTCAGAAGGTGCTGATACCGGTGTTAAAATAAAAAACGAAAATGGCAGATGTATATTTCGCATAAATGGAAATAAAGAAAAGTTGCCATCTGATATTGAGGGTAAAAACTATGATTTAGAGCTCAATCAATTTCAAGATTCAGTATCAAATTACACTCATACCTTTGTAAGCAGAAAAGGAACAACTCCTGTTATTCAAGGTGCCGGTTATCTTGCAATACCGGATTCCCTGCTCCCTGGTGCAAAATATAGGGGGTTTAATGACACAAATACCGGAGATTTATATTTTGACAAAGAATATCAAAAAAATATAGAAAATGTTATTAAAACATTTTCCAACAACTACGGCGGAAGCATCGCAGGCTTGGAAACTATGATTCCAGAATGGAAATCAAAGGGATATAAAGTTATATTTTCAACTCCTATTGCAAATGGAGATGACGTTTCTTCTCACGGTTACTGGAATAAAAACAATTTGCAAATTGCCTCAAAAATGGGGAATACCGAAAATTTTGCAACATTCATGAGAAAATTATTCAAAAATGGAATGATATATGTTTATGACGGAACTTTTACATCCGAAGGACTTGAAGGTATTCGTTTTCAACACGCATTAAGATGGGCTGATAAAAATCCGCAGAGTTATTATTGGTTTAGGATGGATGGAATTAAAAATTCAAGTCTTGGTTTGGGAGTTGTTCCTGAAAACAAAGAAAATTTGAGACACAGAATTATAAATGCTCCATTTGAAATTGTTAAACAAAGTGACGGAACCTATGAAACAATTCCTAGCAGGACCTATGACCCAAATAAGGAAACTCTGTTCCAAATTTATGATGCATCTCAAGTAAGTGAATCACAAAAATACAGGCTTGATAAACCTATTAGGATATATGAAAATCTTAAATCCGGAAACGAATTGAGCATTAACAGTCATAATGATACTGTTATCTGCTATGTATTCCAAATTAATCCTA
>CADCNZ010000129.1 GCA_902802935.1 uncultured bacterium
AAATAATCCTTTTCCATTTACACGATACAAACCATTAAAACAATGCTTATTGATAAACACAAACAAAGCTGCCAGCTCCACATCATATTCAGCTTTCATCAGCTTATCATTGTAATGCTCACGGAGAGAATAATAATATTTCTTTCCATCTTCCCACATTTCTGTATCAAGATTATTTACCGTCTTCAAAAAAGCATCCGGTGCATCACATATCTGCTTATATGCATTTATCAAAGCCTTGTTTATGTCATTTATCAGAGCCTTTTCCGGTAGCAATTCAAATGCAACTGCGCCCCCACCTACAAATGGTTCAAAGTAATTATTATATTTCTCAGGCATACGCTCCTTAATTTGTGATAAAAGCTGTCTCTTACCTCCAGCCCATTTCACAAATGGAGCAATATTTGAGTTACTCATTTAATCTTCCTCTTCTCTATGTCCAATAGACAATATTCTTTTTTATTATACTTTGAAACCAATAAAATAACAACAGTGTCTTTCACTTTTAGTGAATAAAAACAAATTTATTTTTGAAAAACAAATATATATTCATGCGCCAACATCAGAAAAGAATTATTCTGATTCTCCCAATATTTTGTTGAACGACAATTATGCTGTTCTTTAATAATTATTTCTTTATTTAAAAAACCAACATTTAAAAAACATTCCATCATTCTAAATCCTAAAGGAATAACTTTTCCATGCTTTCTAACATCACCAATCATCACCGCACATATCTTTTCCTTTTTTAGAACCCTATATGATTCTGCTGCCACTTTATTCATTTCATCTAAAAATTTATCTACGCAAAGTAATGAAATATCACCAGATATTCCTTTACTATACTTGATAATATCAGCATATGGTGGATGAGTACAAATAAAATCAATACGCTCGTCTTTTATACAATGTAATTTTGTTGCATCTCCATTTTTTGCAAATATCTTTGATTTTGTTTCACATTGGAATTTCAAGTTTGTTTCAGAAATTAAAACTGACTGCGGATTAATATCAATACCTACCGCATTACGATTAAGTAGCTTTGCTTCAACTAATGTTGTACCACTACCCATGAATTGGTCTAAGATCCAGTCACCTGGTTTAGAATAGCGAAGTATCAAATTTCTCGGTACATATGGTGACCAATTACCACGATACTTCCCCGAGTGTGTTGCCCAATCCCCCCTGTCTTTAAACGACCATACAGTTGTAGGTTCAAGTGCAAAATTATTTGGTTGTAAAGTTATATGACATTCCCCCTTCTCCGTTAATGTTAATTCATTGTACAACGTTTTATGTAAAAAATCCACTATTTTTTCTTTCACAATAAGTGAATTTATATACTTTTCGAAGCATGAGATAATATTCACAAATAGTGAAAGAGGGGGGGGTGGGGGGGTTGGGTCGGGGGGGGCCCTGTACCATGTTATAGGTGCAAACATAAAACATTATAGAGAACAGGCAAAATTAACACAAATGCAACTTGCAGAACAGTCAGGAATCAGTATCAGCTATCTTTCAAAAATTGAAGCTGCCGGGTGCGATAAAAGCCTTTCTATATCTGTCCTTAATCAGATTGCTAATACGCTTAATATTGATATTATTAATTTTTTCAAGGAGGCAACACACAATGACATACAATGATATGCTTAATTTAGTTTTGGCACTTCCCTTTGACACAATGAAAGAAGTTTACAGCAACGGTAAACAATCCCTATTAATTTATCGTCCAAGCACTCTATCCAAACGTTTCAAAAACTATGATATAAATACTAATTTTCAGATATTTCTTAAGATAGGCGATGATAAACCTTTCAAACCAAATCATCTTCGACTACTTATTGATCTTAAACTTCGAGCTAGAGAAATCCCTCAATCAAGGATAGAACTCTTAACTGCATTTGATAAAATATTCTATGGTGCAGAGCCATTAAAAGCGATTTCTCCGCTAACACATATTAACTTTACTCAATATATTAATCCAATTGACATCACAGCAGTACTCGCACAATTATTCATAATTGAACAAAATATAGGTTATGGCAACAAAAGCACTTTCAATCCACCATCTCTTTATATCCATGGATGGATACGTACTTTCATTGCATCTGACCAGGAAATTGATCAAATTGTATACCGAATTTGTAGAAACACTCCTCCTGCTGTAAAATATACATGCCAAGATAATAAAAATCATCCTAAATATAACCCTAATGCTAAATTATTATGGTACATTGACTAAATCCATAGCAAGCTGCCGCATCATACTACAGCTTGCCATCTGTCCTCATGCATCTACCATTCGACATTATTCCTAATATAATATTCTATATCTCTATCATATTACCCAATTCTAAATTTTATTTAACCATAATATTTTTTTCAGCATATATCCAAAATAAGATCAGACTATTTTGTATTTCTATAAAGCATCTAGCAATTTCCAATATTCTTATTTTGACATTAAAAAAGCCCCGAAAACTCGGGGCTTTTGAAATATCAATTTTCTTAATATTATCGCTTGCTGAACTGAGGAGCTCTACGAGCTGCTTTGAGACCGTATTTCTTACGCTCTTTCATACGTGGATCACGTGTTAAGAATCCAGCTGACTTAAGAACCGGTCTGTACTCTGAATCTACCTGAAGGAGTGCACGAGCGATTCCGTGACGGATTGCTCCGGCCTGTCCTGTATAT
>CADCNZ010000130.1 GCA_902802935.1 uncultured bacterium
AACGAATATGCTTTTCTACTTTTGACTTTTTTTATGACAAAAGTATATAATATTATAAAGCACGAGGGATAAGTATGAATAAGTTTTTTTCAATAATTATGGTAATGATACTGGCATCAGGACATGTTTTAGCCAAAAACTTTGAACCGGTTCCAAGTAATGTTAAATTACCGGCAAAATACACACAGGAATATATTGATTCAATTTCACCAGAATATTCAAAAGTATCTAACGAACAGCTTTTTCACGTTGCACTTGATATGATGAAGGATACATCAGGAGAATTTTCAAGAAAAGCAATATTGGGTTACAATATAACACAATATCCTATAAAAATAGAATTCAGAAATTTATCTGAGATAAACGAATCCTATGCATCATTCGATGCTGTTGGCTGGAAAAAACGAGGAAAACTTTATATATATATTAACCCCAAGCACGAATATGCACCACCTGGAGCACTTGCAGCACTTTTGTCTCACGAAGCATTACATCAAGACGAATACAATTCATTAAGCGAGGAAACATATGCTTGGACAATGGAGGCAGTCGTTTGGTCAGAGATTCTAAAAAGATATCCTGAATCAAATAATCTTGAATCGTCGCTTGTCACAAGAGAAAATATTCTAAAGCAACTTTTAGAAAAAGGTAATTTTACAAATAAATATATAAAAAAGACAGTCTATGCAAATCAAGGATATAAAGATTTGCCGCTTACATCTCCTGGATTTGAGGCTAAGTAAGATTTTACGATAATAATTACGATTTAACTAAAATTTTAATAAGCATGGTAAAGTTCCATATGTATATTGATTAGCTTATATTGTTGATGTTAAATTAAATTATGAAGAAAAAACAATTACTTATATTTATATTGTCAGTTTTAATTTTGGTAATATTTAATAATGTATTTTTGTCAACATTTACCAAAACAAACTCTTATTTTGCACAAAGAGAATTAACAAATAATGAATATATTACTCCTCAAAGACTTTTCGATAAAACTTGGAGAGTTATAAGCAAAGAATACTATGAACCGACATTAAACCACCAAAATTGGTATAAATGGAAAAATCGATATCAAGGCAAAATTAAAACGGAAGAAGATGCAAAAGTTGCAATAGATACAATGATAGCTAGCCTTGATGAACCATACACAAGGTTCATGCCACAAAAAGATTTTGAAGAACTAACAACTTCAATCTCTTCAAAAATATATGGCATTGGCGTAAACATATACACTAATTCCGGAAAAACTGAGATTTTCAATATAATGCCGGGCACCCCTGCCGATTTTGCACAACTAAAGCAAGGTGATATTATTATTGCGGTTGACGGAAAAGATATAAGTGGCAAAAACATATCAGAAGTAGCATCACTGGTTAGAGGACCTGAAAACAGTATCGTTGAAATAACTATATTGCGGGAAAACAAAAAAATAACAAAAAAAATTAAGAGAAAAGAAATTAAAATTAAAAGTGTTAAAAGTTCTGTAATAGATAATCATATAGGTTATATAAAAATAATAAGTTTTATGAGCGGTACAACACCTAATGAATTTATAGAAGCACTTGATAATACAAAAAATACAGATTCACTAATTATTGATTTGAGAGGAAACACCGGCGGTTTGCTTGATAATGCTGTATTTATAGCAAATAGATTTATAAATAACGGTCCGATAGTTGATATAATATATAGAAACGGATACAAAAAATCTATACGAGCACAGTATTCTGGTAATGCTATTAATAAGCCTGTTGTTGTTCTTGTAAACGGCACCAGTGCAAGTGCCAGTGAAATCTTATCAGGGGCTTTAAAAGATTATAACAAAGCCACTCTAATCGGCAGAAAGACTTTTGGCAAAGGGCTTGTTCAAAAAGTAGTTCCACTTCCGAATCAGACAGGTATTAATGTTACCATAGCAAGATATTTAACTCCAAACGGCACGGATATAAATAAATTAGGTATTAAACCTGATATTGAGATTGGTGAAGAGTACGATTTTTTAGGATTATCAGAAAACAATAACGGCATTAGTCAAAGCATAAACAAAATTACAAACAAAGATTTACAACTTGAAAAAGCAAAAGAAATATTAAATATAAAAAAATAATATGGATAAAATAAGAGAAGAACTGGAAAAATTAAAAAAGAATAATCAATTTAGGAGAATCCCTAACATTGAAAATAAATATGACGGAAAAATTGTTGTTAACGGATACGAGTACGTTAACTTTGCATCAAATGATTATCTTGGCATAAGTACCAAAACAGATTTAAGAAAAGAGTTTTTGAATTCTCATGATTACCTTATGTCATCAGCATCTGCTCGTTTACTCACCGGTTCTGAACCAGTATATATAGAACTAGAAAATACTATTTCTAAAATATTTAATAAAGAAAAAACTTTGTTATTCAATACAGGATATCAAGCTAATCTTGGAGTTATATCTGCTATTGTAGGAAAGAATGATGTAATATTCTCCGACAAACTTAACCACGCTAGTATAATAGACGGGATGAAACTATCCGGTGCCGACTTCTTTAGATATAAGCATTGTAATTATCAAAATTTGGAAGAACTGCTTAAAAAACAAAGAAAGAACTACAAAAGGGCGATAATAATTTCCGAATCTGTCTTTAGCATGGATGGCGATATTGCTGATATTTCAAAACTCATAGAGTTAAAGAAGCAATATGATTGTCTTCTTATGGTTGATGAAGCTCACGCATTTTGCGCCTGTGGTAATGATTTAGCTGGAATTACAGGCGGGAACGATATTGATATAATTACAGCAACTTTTGGTAAAGCCTTAGG
>CADCNZ010000131.1 GCA_902802935.1 uncultured bacterium
TGCCGATGGTCGGGGTCGAACCGACACGTAGTTGCCTACACCAGATTTTGAGTCTGGCACGTCTACCAATTCCATCACATCGGCATATTAAATTGTCAAATTACTAATTTTACGCTTGTGATGGAATTGGTTTGTCTATATTCTCCGCTAAGGCTGAGCAATTAACCAAGCTTTTCTGACTTTGCTATCCGCTTCGGTCAGCCATCACATCGGCATATTAAATTGTCAATAAAACCATTAAATCAAAAACATAAATAAAATTCAAATGCTTATTTCATGCAAAAAATTAATACTTTATCAAATTTCCTTTAAATCCTCTTTGTCAATACAATTTTTAATATAAATTAACGTAAATTTTTGTAAATACGTATTTTCCCGTGAAAGCATGGGAAGCATGGTCAATTGTAAAAATTTTAGCCAAATTCTTTACTTGATTAACACACGTTAAAATTATACTATTATCACATACCAGAAAGGAGTGATGGCTGCAAGGCTCAGGGGAGGAGGTTAAAATAATAACCCTGTGACCAAAATGAAAAAGAGAGATTATATAAACGGGGATAACTCAATAACACAAATCAATATCAAAATCATTTACTCACACAAATCAATACAAAAGTTTATAAAAAAAAATTTAAAATTGGGGTTGGAGATTATTGGGTTTAGAGGCGGTTTTTACAATTGTAAAAACCGCCTCTAATATGTTATAATCGGCCTATGGAAGAAAAAGAGCCTAAAAAAATTATAGGATTAATGTCGGGTACATCCTGTGATTCTATAGATGCAGCTTTGTGCGAAGTTATGCCGGATTTTTCGGTTAAACTTATACAAGGCATTAATTATACTTACCCTGAGCACATAAGAGCCAAAATTTTTGCTGCTTTTAGAAATGACATTTCCTTAAAGGAAGTTTGTCAGCTTAATTTTGCTGTTGGTCAGTGTTTTGCAAACGCTGCAAACGCTCTGATTGATGAATTTGGAAAACCTGATTTGATAGCATCACACGGTCAGACCATATATCATTACCCTTATGACGAAAAACTTGATAACATTTCCTTGAAAAGCACTTTTCAAATCGGTGAAAGTTCAATTATTGCTGCCAATACCGGATGCAATGTTATTACTAATTTCAGAGAAAATGATATTGCTGCCGGAGGACAAGGTGCACCGCTTGTTTGTTTTGCCGATGAAAAATGGTTCAAAAACTCTCTTGTTCAAAATATTGGCGGAATTTCCAATGTAACAGTTGTATCTGGTGACTGTGCTACTTTTGGTTTTGATACAGGCTGCGGAAATATTATGCTTGATTATTGTGTTCAAAAATTTTTCGGACAAAAATACGATAAAAACGGTGAAATTGCAAAAGAAGGTAAAATATGTGAAAGCTGGTTAAACTGTCTTTTACAGGATGAATATTATTTTATTGATCCGCCAAAAACCACAGGAAGAGAATATTTTTCAACAAGATATATCGAAAACATCTTAAAAACGGCACCTTCAGAACCAAAAGATATAATAGCATCTCTTACTGCTCTGACTGCTAAAACTATTGCGCAAGCATATGAACGCTTTGTTTATCCGAACTGTCATGTTGATACTGCTATTATTGGCGGGGGAGGTGCTTATAATAAAACAATGATGAATTTATTAAGAGAATATTTACCGCAAAGAATTGAACTTAAAACTCATGATGATTATGGAATTTCCAATAATTATAAAGAAGCAATGGCTTTTGCTTTATTGGGATATTGCAACTACTACGGAATACCTTCTAATGTTCCTTCCTGTACAGGTGCAGGCAAGAGAGTTGTTTTAGGAAAGATGACTGCTCTATAGATAACATACTCCCTAAAAAGTCTAAGACTTAAATTAAACTAACAGGCGATTTATGTTCTCACATAACAACTTACAATTTTTTTATGGAGATTGTTGTTATGGGAAAATTTAAAAATAAATACTTAGAAATAAAAAATATTAATCGTGATATTGTTGAATGGGTTGAAAATATTGCAGAAGAAAACAATTGCAGAATAGAGCGTAAAGAATGGAAAAGTAAATATAACAGTTATGTTGTTTACGACTATGAGCCATTTTGTTCTGACGGTTTTGAAATAAATTTGTTAATCAGCTCTATAGATATTTCATACCTGAATTTCATCAAATATTTGTATAATGAAAAAATCAATACTATTGAATACTTAAACAGTTGCATAAAAATTCCGGCAATAAAAAACTATTCACTTTAGAAGTATTGTTATATAATAATGTATAGGATTATTAAACTTTGTGGAAAAATCGTTTCGGAATAGACAATAGCGAGAAGGAAGTATTAAATGCGTGAATTTTTTAATGATTATGTTCAGTCACTTGAAACTTATATAATGTTTCGTATAAAAGAAACTGTTACGAAAATAACTCCGGAACTTATATCAAAAAACAGAGCTCCCATTGCTTTATCTATGGGTGCTCCAACAGCAAATCCTCCGCAAAAAGCTATTGATGATTTAAAATCTGTTCTTGACGAAAAAGGAGTACACATATATTCGACACCTAAGGGTGAAAAATATTTACGTGAAGCTATTGCTAAAAGAATGAAAACAAGGTTTAATGTTGAACTTAATCCCGATGAAGAAATTTTTTCTCTAATAGGTTCAAAAGAAGGTTTGGCAAATTTTATCAGAATTTTAATTAATCCTTCAACGATAGATTCTGAAAAAGAGATAATATGGGTTCCTGATCCCGGATATGCTTCTTATAAGGAAATGATTAAAGTTTCCGGAGGTAAGGCATATTCTATACCGCTTTTACCGGAAGATAAATTTATGCCTAATCTTGACAGAGTATATGAAAAATTTATAAATGAAGGTTTAAATCCCAAAAAAATAAAAGCTTTGATGATTAATTATCCTAATAATCCTTTGGGAGCAACAGCTACAAAAGAATATTTGCAACATGTTGTAGAATTTTGCAAAAAGCACCATATTTTACTTATTTCAGATGCGGCTTATGTAGATATGTATTTTAAACCGGAACTTAAACCAATGAGCATTTTGGAAATTGATGGCGCTAAAGATATTGCGGTAGAATTTTTTAGTTTTTCAAAACCTTATGCCATGACCGGTTGGCGTCTTGGTTGGATTTGCGGAAATTCAGAAGCTGTAAAGATTTTTGGGAAATTAAAATCAACTCTTGATTCCGGTTTGTTTAAAGCTTTGCAAAAAGCATGCGCAGAAATTCTCAACAGTGTTGAAGGTGACAAGTATATAGAAAATGCTAACAAGCTATTTAAAGAAAATCAAGAAATTTTCGTTAAGGGGCTTCGTGAAGAATTAGGATGGGGTGAATTTAATGTCCCTGACGCAACTTTCTATTTATGGCTTCCTATTCCGCCGAGATACAAATCTGCTGTTGAGTTTACAGATGATTTGATGCATAAATCAGGAATTATTGCAGTTCCCGGAGATGCTTTTGGTGAATATGGCAAACGTTATTTCAGAGCTTCTATTGTTTGTCCGAAAGAACAAATCTTAGAGGTTATTGACCGTATGAAAAAAGACGGATTTACATTTAATTAACTCGACATTTCAAAATCAATTTAACTCAATGTATATTGAGTTAAATTGAAGAATTTGTTTTTTTTGTTAACTTCATTTTCTTCTTCTCTTTATTTGCGAGGCAA
>CADCNZ010000132.1 GCA_902802935.1 uncultured bacterium
CAAGTTAAATGAAATTCATTTTTATAAAGAACATTTATCAAAAATAATTTCATCATTAGCAAAATCATATTTTATATTTTATCAATTTATGTTTTTAAAATACTTTATAAAAGTTGATGATGAAGATATTAAAAAAACATTATTTATAAAAGATGTTTCAAACTTTGACAATATTTTAATTGATTACATTTATACAAAATTACATGAGGAGGATAGCGAGTAATGTCAGAGCAAAATATTAAAGAAATTTATAATGCTATACCGGAGGAAAACAAAATGAAAAAATATATTGATTTAAGGAATATAACAATAAACAATCAAGAAGATTTAGCAAATGTGTGTCAAATATTTAGAAACCCTAAATACGAAACTTTTAGAATTATTTATATGAAAAATAACAGAATTGTAAATTACGAGTCAATAACATCAAGACTTCCAAACCAATGTAAAGTTTGGAGAAAAAATGCGACAACAGCACATTTAAGAAATATAAAAGAAATTGAAGATGTTTCAAGAAGAATGTACAGACTTGGAGCAAATGGCTATTACATAATGCATAATCACCCATCAGGAGATGCAAAAGCAAGTTTAGAAGATTTAAATGTAACAAGATTTTTTGAAAAAAAGATAACAGGTTTTATGGGGCACGTAATAATTGACCACGGAACTTATGCTTGGATTGATAGTGATTTTTTAACAGGCAAATTAATGGTACATAATCGTAAAAGAATTGATGGACTTCCTGATATTAATACTGATCAAATGATTAGAGAAAGCCCTTTGATAAATAACATTGTAAGTTCAAGAAATGAATTGGCTCGAATTATGTATGACATAAAGCACTCTAATCATTATTCAGTATTAATTCTAACAAATGTAAAAAATAGTATAAGACTTATTCAAGAGGTTCCAAATACTTTTATAAATATGAGTTATAGGCAAATTGGTGGTTATATCAAAAATAGATGTCTAGATACTGGCTCAATTAGAGCTTTTGTTGGAACAACAGACAAGCACTTTTTTGATAGGTCTAGCGAGCTTGCAAATCTTGGATACTTAACTGATTGCATTGCCTATACTCTAAATAAAGATAAAGCTGAAATTGTTGAGTATTGTAATAATAAAGTACATTGTCAAAACATATTACAGACATTTGAAGATGAAAAAGAAAATAAAAATAAGGAGATGATTGAAAGATGAATTTAACACAGCAATATTATAAAGATATGGAAGAAATCTTTAATGAATTATATCAAGATAGTGATTTTGAATATACAAAAGATGATTTAGATTTTATGGAAAAAGAATTTAATGAAAAAGAACAAGAGAAAAATAATAAAAATAAAGTTAAAAGATATATAGGAGATGATTATTTTGAAAAATAGAGTTTTTAATACAGAGTTAGAAAATTCAAAGGAAAAATTAATGGAAAACATTGAAATACTTAATAGAGCATTGAACAATACTTCAAGTGAAATTGATAAAAACAAATTAATGGTTATGCTAATTGAACAAAATGGAATTGACCCATTTGCAAATATAGGAGTAAAAGAAATTGCAGAGGATTTAGGTATGAACCAAAATAGTGTAAACAATTTATTTAAAAGAGAGGATTTCCCAGGTCTTTCAATTACAAGACCTAAACAAGTGTGTTTTTTATCATATTTAATTTGGAAGATGGAAAGGAGAGTTTAGGCATGAATAATGCAATACACAATAAAGGCGAAGGCTCGGTATTTTTTAGAAAAGATAGACAAAAATGGTGTGCTCAATATTATGAACCTGACCCCATAACAGAAGAGAAAAAGGTAAAAAGAAAATTATTTGATAATAAAGAAGAAGCTGAAAAATATTTACAATCTATTATGTTTCAAAAAGAAAACCCTATATTTATAAAACATCATGGAATACCTTTAAATGAATTAATGAGAACAATATTGCAAAATAAATACGAAACAAATAGGATTTCAGAGGCTCAATATGATAGGGTAGAAAAAACAATAAAGGCTATTGAAAAAACTGCTCTATCCCATAAAAATATTGAAAATATATCACCCGATGAAATACAAAGATATGCCAATACATTAGCAAGTTATAGTAATTCAACAATAAAGAAATTTTTTGAACAA
>CADCNZ010000133.1 GCA_902802935.1 uncultured bacterium
AACAAACAAAGAGTGCGGGCTAAGCCCGCAACATCCATTCAATCCCACGCTCGTCAGAGCGTAGACAATCAGCCATTCATTCGCGTGTTTTTCTTTCTCTTCTTTGGTACTTTTTTCTCTGTCTTTTTGCCTCGCAAACAAAAAGACAGAGAAGAAAGTACATTAAATAAAAGATTATTCAATTTAACTCAATATACATTGAGTTAAGTTGGGTTATGTAGTCCGTTGGCCCAATCACGGGCAAGCATTTCTCCCTTACCTTCAGGTTTAACCTTAATAAGTCTCAAAACTCCGGATGCTGTTTTCACATCTATTCCCTGCTTAGAAAAACGAACAAAATCTCCGTTTTTGCCTTCAAGATTTTCGTCTGACACCTCTGTTTCCATAACCTTAATTATTTTATCTTGATACTTGAAAAATGCACCAGGACATTTATAAACACCCCGCACTAAGTTATGAATCTCTTGAGCAGTTTTATTCCAATCTATTTCACATTCTTCTTTTCTTAGTTTATCAGCAAAACAAACACCATCTTCGCACTGTTTTTCAGGAACTAGAGTTCCGTTTTTAATTCCTATAAGAGTTTTTTCCAAAAGCTCAGGCGAATGAGAAGCACATATTTCAAAAAGTTCCATACAATTCATAGCAGGTGTAATTGAAATAGGCTCCCTCATACAAATATCACCACAATCTAAACCCAGTTCTGTAATCATGGTACAAATGCCTGTCTCACTGTCTCCGTTGATTATTGCTCGTTGAATAGGATTTGCTCCGCGATATTTTGGTAATAATGACACGTGCAAATTTATTGTTTCATACTTTGGAATATCAAGAACTTCTTGTGACAAAATCTGTCCAAAAGCAAATGTTACAAAAAAATCCGGCTTCAAATTTTTCAATGCTTGGATAATTTCAGGCTCTTTTCTTATAGATTTTGGCTGAAATATAGGAATATTATGCTCAAGCGCAAACACCTTAATCGGACTTGGCGTAAGCTTATGTCCCCGTCCTGACGGTTTATCAGGCTGAGTTACAACAGCCAAAACCTCAAAATTATCAGATTCATAAAAATGTTCTAAAGAAGGAAGTCCTATATCAGGAGTTCCAAAATATACAATACTTATTTTTTCCATTACAAATCCTATTGTTTATTCTCTTCTTTTTCTTTTTCTTTTTTAACTTTTTCTTCCAATAGTTTCTCTATTTCGGGTTCTAAATCCGGTTCGTCAAGCAATTTTTCGACTTGAATAGGAGGTAAGTTATTTTTTTTCAATTGTTCTTCCGCATCAAATCTGTTTATTAAATGGTCAATAAAAAGTATTCCGTCCAAGTGATCGAATTCGTGCTGTATGCATCGTGCCAAAAGGGTTCCGTCGGTTGCCTCAAGTACAAAAGAACGACCATTCCTATCCATTGCTTTGACCATAACATTAGCATATCTTTTAACATCAGTAAATGCTTCTGGAAAACTTAAGCATCCCTCGTGGCTTATGCATGCACCAGATTTTTTTATTATTTTAGGATTTATGAAAACCATAGGATTCAATGGTTGGTCTCCGGTTGAAACATCTATCACAAAAACTCTGTAATTTTCACCAATTTGAGGAGCTGCTAATCCTACACCATTTTGTGCGTACATTGTATCTAAAAGATCATCAACCAAAACTTTTATTTTTTGAGAAACTTTATGCACATCTTTAGATGGTTCTCTGAGTGATGGCTCACCATACTTAACAACTTTTCTTATAGACATATTGATATTTACTCCTCTAACTTTTATAATATATTAGCATAAAAATGAACTTTAATGTTATATAAGTCGTTAAATTATAAACGGAGCAGAATTTTGAAAAAAATATTTATTTTATTAACAATATTACTTTTAACCACCCTCGAGACTTTTGCATATGCTATAAAAGTATATGACCAAATGGGAAATAGACTTGGGACATACAGAAAGGAAGGAGAAAATTACGTTCTGTATGATTTTTATGATAAAAAAGTTGAGAATCCCGAAGATTTAATAAAAAACGCTCCGAATCAAAAAACACTTACAAATCTTTCTCAATATTTTTATGATGAAAATATGAACCCGATAGGTTCATATACATCCGGCCTTTGGAGCAATTACGGCGGGTATTATCCTCCTCACAGGTGGGGCTATAGATACGTGCCCTACAATTATTATCGTTCAATGAACAACAACTATATTGTACGCCCTGCTGCAAAATCCACAATTTTGGATTACCAAAAATATCCGTATCCCCATAAACAAAATATAAATATTATTAGGACAGGATTTTAATTATTTTTTAAATACCCACAAATCTTTTTGGAAAAGAACTAAGAACGGAATAAGTTCCAAACGGCCGGCAAGCATATCTATCATAAGAATCAGTTTTGTTCCTATTTGCAAATCCGCGAAATGCCCCATGGGGCCTATTGTGCCCATTCCTGGGCCAATGTTTCCTACAGCAGCAACAGAACCTACAATAGCAACAACTGTATCTTTTTCAATAACACCAATTAAAAAGACAGATAATACAATAAACGCAAAATAAAATGATACAAACATCAAAGTTTGATACAAAATATCCTTGGAAACTGAATAATTTCCGATTTTAATATTATATACAGCTTTTGGATGCAAAATCTTCATCATCTCAGATT
Organism: uncultured bacterium; assembly: GCA_902802935.1. Lineage (GTDB taxonomy): Bacteria > Cyanobacteriota > Vampirovibrionia > Gastranaerophilales > Gastranaerophilaceae > CAG-196. The sequence goes on from CADCNZ010000133.1 coordinate 2,671, forward strand.
TCATTATCTTAAAAATTAAAAGCCATCTAACAACCTTTAAACCGCCGCCTGCCGAGCTTGCGCAGCTACCAAAAAGCATAATGCTAAACAAAAGAATTTTGCTCACATAATCCCAACTTGCATAGTCAACACTACAAAAACCAGTTGAAGAAACAAGCGATACAACATTAAAAAATGAATGTGTAAAACTGTCATTTAGAGAATAGTGCATATTTGCAAAAAGCGAAAATACCAACAACAAAGCTATTCCGAATACAACTCCAAAATATGTCTTAAACTCTTCGTTTTTGAACAATAAGAAAGGATTAAATTTTGACCAAGCTTTATATTGCAAATTAAAGCTTGCTCCGGCAAAAAACATAAAAAATGTTATTATCCACATTATTGTGTGAGAATACTCTGCAATACTTGACGAATTAGGAGAGAAACCGCCGCCTGAAAGAGAAGAAAATGAATGACAAATTGCATCAAAACCGGACATTCCTGAAACCATCAAAAGAATTATTTCAACAATTGTCAGACCTGCATAAACCCTCCAAAGAGCTGATGCCGTACTTTTTATACGCGGCGTAAATTTTTCCTCTGTCGGCCCGGGGGCTTCTGCAAAAAACAACTGCCTTCCTGCAATAGCAAATTGAGGTAAAATAGCAATAAATAAGACAATGATTCCCATACCGCCAAGCCACTGAGTTAATGATCTCCAGAAAAATAATGTTCTTGGATAATCAAAGTGCGTTAAAGCAGTTGCTCCGGTTGCAGTTATACCTGATATTGCCTCAAATAAAGCATTTATTGGTGTTATATCAAAAAATAAATAAGGTATTGCTGCAAAAATTGAAGCAAAAAACCAAGAAAAAGTTACGACAGTTAAACCTTCTGATTTTTTAATATCATTAATTGATTTAATTTTTTCCGCACCTTTTACAATTTTTTTTATTATAAAAGATACTAACAAAGCAGTTAATGCAGCAATGACAAAGGGAAGAACCGCATTATTTTCGTGATAAAAAATAGCAACACAAACAGGAATTAGCAAAACCAGACTAAAATACATCATTGTGAGACTGAAAGTATATGCCAAATACGTTAATCGCATTAAATTCCCTCAAAATATTTCCTAATAATTGGTGCATTTTCGGATGTTGTAAAAATTATAAGCTTATCCTCTCCCATAACCTGAGTTGTTCCGTTTGGAATAATAATCCTGTTTCGTCTTTGAATTACTCCAACAATAGCTTTCTGCGGGAAATTCAGTTCCATAATTTTACGTGTTTCGAATTTTTCCGAAAGTTCTATATCCAAAACTTCTCCCTGACCTTGTTCAACTGTTGCTAAAATACCAATATTTGTATCTTTTATATTATTTTTAATTTCATTGAGAGAAGCCGTTCTGGATGAAATTGCAATATCAATACCAACCTTCTCAAATAGCGATGCATTTGTATTTTTAGAAACCCTTGATATAACACGTTTTGTACCTAGTTGTTTTAATAACAAAGAACATAACAAATTCTTTTCATCATTGTTTGTCACACTTACTACAACATCAGATGATGATATGTCTTCTTCGTTTAAAAGTTCTAAATCAGTTCCGTCACCGTGAATAACAAGTGCCGTTTTAAGCTCTTGAGATAAAAAATTACAACGCTCTTCATTTTTTTCTATAATTTTTATTTTTAGTTTTAAATTTTCAAGACTTTTTGCAAGTTTTAAACCAACATTACCACCGCCTATAATGGTTACATATTTTACAAACTCTTTTTCGTGGAAAAATTTACCTGCAAGAATATTTAAAGAATGCGAAAGCCCCATAAATATAACTTTATCCCCTTCTTTTAAGCCAGTTTCTCCGTTAGGAATAAATAATTCTCCATTCCTTGTAATTCCCACAATCAAAGTATCTTTTGGAAACTCGCAATTTTTAAGTGTTTTATTTACTAATAAAGAATTTGGGGTTATTTTATATTCTAAAAGTCTTGCCCTACCGTCAGCAAAATTTTCTACATCCAAAGCTCTTGCAACAGTAATGATTCTAAAGATTTCCTGCGTTAAGAGTTCTTCCGGCCAAATAACGTTATCAATATAAAAGTCTCCGCTATATTCAGCATCTTTTGCAATTCCTAAAGAAGATTTATATTCTTCTTTTCTTACAAAGCAAAGAGTTTTTGCCCTGCTTAAACGTTTTACAGTAAAACAAGCAACTATATTCAGTTCATCAGAATCTGTGCAAGCAATAAAAACATCTGCTTCTTTAATATTTGCTTGTTTTAGAACCTCAATATTTGATGCGTTACCTGAAATAAAAGCAACATCCAGCTTATTAAATGAGTCGACCTTATTTCTTTCGTCATCAATCACAACAATATCATTATTTGTATAAAACTCGGAAGAAATTAAAAAACCGAGTTCATTAGCCCCAAATATAATTATCTTCATAGAACAATTTAACCCTAAATTTTTATATAAGTCAATAAAAACACATCTATAAAACTATACCCAATAAGAGAATAGAACTTAGTTTATTCATAGTTTATAAAAGAATTTAGCATCATAAATTTTGAGAAAGGTGAGTAGTTTATGAACAAAAGTATTTTTATTTTATTAGGAGTATTTTTAACAATGAGTATTGTACAAGCAGATGATTCAGTAGCAGTAGTTGATTTACAGCAAATAGTAAGCAATTCTTCGCAAGTCAAATTATTAAAACAAGAACATTCCAGAAAAATGGATGAATTAAACAAAATTATAGTAAACGCAAGAGGCGAAATTTCAAATGAAACAGATGAAAACAAAATTATTCAATTGGAAGAAAAATATACAAAAGAATTCAATACAAAAAAAGACGCCTTAGAACGAGATTATAACAACAGGCTTGCAGTCATAGAAAAAAGCATAAAAGATGAAATAGCAAAAAAAGCACAAAAAGATAAGTATGATTACGTATTTGCAAAAAGTGTTCTTTTGTACGGAGGTAAAGATATCACAAATGAAATAAATGTGAAATAAAGTTTAAGATTTATAAAGAGTTTTGTACTTTTTTAGAACAATTCATGCTATAATTCCGTTATAAATATGTCAAGGAGATATTAATCATGAACAACAAACTATTTATTTCACTTGGAATCGTATCTGTTATTGCAATTACAGCACTTGGTGCATTTGCAGCTGATTCTACTATTTATACTGACGAAATTGGCAGAATGCACTTTTTAGGCAGAGATGCAGCTAGTTCTACAGGACTTCAACACAACTATACAAATCCTGCACAACAAGAATTAACAAGAAAACTGTATTCTGAAAATTCAGAAGCTAGTTATGATACAAGTTATGACCAACATCCGGTCAAGAATTATGAAAACACATTCAGCGATTCAAGATTCACAACCACAAGTGCTTGGAAACAAAAATACGAAAACAATGTAGATGCTGCGCGTGTAAATGTAAAGGATGCGGCCAACAGAGCAAAAGGTTCTTTCACAGCAGAAAAAGGAGCAATGGATGCATCAAATCCACATGCATACGGTAGTACAAATCTTGAAACTACAGAAAAAAATGTTATAAAGACATCAAAAAAACATTGGTGGAATAGAAAATAATTCATATAACAAAAAAAATGACGCAAGATATAT
>CADCNZ010000134.1 GCA_902802935.1 uncultured bacterium
ATGATGCGTGACATGTTTTTCGACAGATTCAGGGCCTTCGTCCATGTCATCATAATACGAATAATCGCCAGCAATAATATTTGGTCTAGTGATTACGCTTTTGATATAACAAAAGGTTTTAAATTGTGAATTTGGATAAATTGGTTTAATTTTCTTTTCCATATCAATATAATACCAAAAAATAAAAACATCTCATATGAGACGTTTATATCAAACAGGGCGGTGAATCCTGAATCGCTGACTCCATTCACAAGGAATGCGTCGTGGTCGAACACCGACTTTCCACCTTTGACAATGATATTGTATCAATATATGGTCATACATCAAAGTTAGAATAAAACTCATTTTGAAATTAAATGTAGATTTATATAATACAAGTGTGAACCCAAGATGGCAATTGGAGCCATAATCGGTTCATTTTTTATTTTATTTAGAGTAAAGACAAGAAAAAAGGACTGACACATTGTATCAATCCTATTTAACTAAGTTGGCCTAAATGGACAGAAATGATACAATCGAACACTTCTCAAAAAGCTGAACACAAATTCCTCCAAGAATTATCATAAACGAAATTAGGTCACAACCTGTGACCCAAAAGAAATATTGCCGGAGTTCATAAAAAAGAAGTACGTTATGTTTGAAAAATCCATACTTCTGAAACAAAAAGAAAATAGTAGACTTTAATTAACTGCAGAAATTTATTAAAATGTTTCTTCTTATGATAAAAAGATTTATTCCGTTACTTATTTTTATTTTAGTTGAGATAGTTTTATCTATTTTTGTTTTGTTTATTGAAACACCAATTCTCAATATCCTTTCATATTTAGTAATTGTTTTTGCTTTTATTTTTTCATTATTTACTTTATTTAAAAATTATAATTATCTCATAACCATCGGATTATTTTTTACTCTTCTTGCTGATTTATTCTTAGTAGTTTTAGGAAATGAAGATTTAAGAGCATATGGAATGTTCTTCTTTGTGTTTACTCAATTAAGTTATGGGATATATCTCATTTTTAATGATAGAAAGCATATTGTTCCTTCATTAATTATTAGAGGAGCAATAAATATTTTAACGATTATTATTGGCTTAATTGTTTTAAAAGAAAAAGCTGATCCATTAAGCATCTTTTCAATTATTTATTTTGCAAATTTGATTTCTAATATTGTTGTTTGTTTCCTTAATATTAAAAAATTATATTTCTTTTTAATTGCTTTACTTCTTTTCTTACTTTGTGATTTATTCGTTGGCTTTACTACTGCTAATGGAATGTATTTTACATATGAAGATGGAACATTTCTTTATTATTTGGTTAATGCAAATTTCAATTTTGCTTGGTTATTTTATATTCCTTCACAAACTTTAATCGCAATAACAACTTACAAAGTTGTCTTAAAATAAATAACTAGTATAACGATTGCATTTAAGAGGTTCAAATTATGACGTTTTTAGTAACTAATTGGCCGTGGCCATGGGAAAGACCTACAAATTATGGATGGTATCACATTGTTTGGCTCATCGTTATGGTATTACTTTGTGTTTTCTTTTGTGCTGTCTTTGCTAGAAAACATAACGATAAAATCGATAATAGAGTTATTTTTGGTTTTGGTTTGTTTCTACTTTTAATTGAAACTTATAAACAAATATTTGTCACTTTAGAAAATGGACAATTTGTCTGGGGAACATTCCCTTTCCAATTCTGTTCAGTTCCAATGTATGCTGCAGTTATAGGACCATTAATTAGAAAGAAATCAATTCAAGATATCTTTTATAAATTTTTAGCTCTATTTGGATTTGTTGCCGGTACTGCTGTTATGCTTTATCCAGATACATGTTTTCATACAGATTATGTAACTATTCTTTTACATACGATGATGTGGCACGTATCAATGGTTGTAATGGGTATTTATTTAATTGTTGCTAAAAAATATTGTAGCAATATAAAAAATATCTTAAACGAAGTTGGATCAGGCGCTATTATTTTTGGAATTATTGTTGTAATTTCTTTAGTTGTTAATATCA
>CADCNZ010000135.1 GCA_902802935.1 uncultured bacterium
TGTCATTTCTTATTTTCCATGCCAGTTGTCCGTAACCCACATCAACTGCGTAGATAAATTTTGCTCCGTTTTGTAACAATACATCCGAAAATCCACCCGTAGATGCCCCTGCATCAAGACAAACTCTATCTTTGGGAGAAAAATTAAAAGCTTTGAGTGCTTTTTCAAGTTTAAAACCACCTCTTGAAACATAGGGCATTGATTTAACTTTTAAGTCATATTCTTTTGACGGATCAATTTGAAAACCGGCTTTTGATATAACTTCTGTTCCAATCATGACATTCCCTGCCAATATAGACGCAGAGGCCTTACTCTTATTCTCAAAGAAACCTAAATCTACAAGAAATTTATCTAATCTTTCTTTTTTCAAATCCTAAAAAACCTTTCTGCATTTTGTGTTGTTGCGTTTATAATTTCTTCAACACTTACACCCCTTATTTTTGCAATTTCTTCTGCCACATATTTTACATACGCAGGTCTGTTTTGTTTTCCTCTATACGGCACCGGTGTTAAATATGGTGAATCAGTTTCTAAAACAAGTCTGTCCATAGGAACTTCTTTTGCAACTTCTTTCATTTTTACAGCATTCTTAAAGGTTACTACACCTCCTATCGCAACATACCATCCTTGTTTTACAACTTCACGCATAAATTCAACACTGCCAGAAAAGCAATGAAATAAAACATCTGAATTTTTATTATAATCTTTTAATATATCAAAAGTATCCTTGTGAGCTTCTCTATCATGAACAACCACAGGTAAATTCAAACGATTTGCAAGCAGAATTTGTTTTTTAAAAACCTCTTGTTGAATATCAACAAATGTTTTGTCCCAGTAATAATCCAGACCTATTTCTCCTACTGCAACGATTTTATTATTTTCTGCTGCTATATGCTCAAAACTTTCTTCTATCTCTTTAGTATATTTTTTTGCCTCAGAAGGAAACAAGCCAACCATTCCGTATATATCATCTTGTGAGTTCACAATTCTTAGGATTTTTTCCTGTGTTTCTATCTCTACTGCCGGAATAATTGCCTTATTAACTTTGCAACTGTACATTTCATCCAATATTTGACTTACAGAAACACCCTCTTCTGTAATCATATCAATATGTGCGTGTGTATCTATTAAATAATCTTTCATATAAGTGATTATAACACAGAGAGATTAGTAACATATTATTGAATACTCACAACTGCATTTATTCTTTTTCGCAGTGTGTTCTAAAGAATATATTTTTTTTGCAGTACTTATAAGTTTTTCTTTGCATTCATTATCTTCTTGCTTGGTATATTCTATTTCTATATCTTTTTTATTTTTTAAATCTAAATATATAAAATGAACATCCTCTGTTTTATAAAAAGCTTTCACTGCCATAGTATAAATCATAGTTTGATAATCATATTTCGGATTTTTAGGAATTGTACCTGTTTTATAGTCAAGTATATAGAATGTTTCATTTAATTTGACTAAAGCGTCAATTCTGCCTCCAAAAATAAAGTCACCTAACTTTACCGATAAATTATACTCTGAATTAATAACTTCGTATGCAAAATATTTCGAACTTTTTAAATATCTCCAAACATCTAGTTCTTTTGCGGTTAATGATTTTTCCATTTTATCGATATTTTCTTTGCGTAAAAAATATGATGCCAATGCGTGTATATTTTTACCGAATTCATAGATTTCATCATTTACCGGCATAGTAATGCCTTTAATATACTTTAATTCAAACTTTCTGGGACAAGACTCAAATGTTTTTAGCATATTTGGTGATATCTGTTTATACATTTGCACACCTAACATTCTAAATATGTATAGTTAGGGTTGTTTTTTAAATGTTTTTCAATTTCTTCAAATGTTAACAATCCTTCTGTTGCACCAAATTGAGACACAACACTGCCTGAATTTACAGATGCATACATTAGCGATTTACCGATATTCATATCTGTTCTATTTAAAGCTCCGCACAATGTTGAGGCAAATGCATCACCTGCGCCCAAAGTTGATACAACATCAAATTCGTTATAAGTAGGACAATAATAGTATTTGTGCCCGTCATATGCATACGCGCCTCTTTTACCATCTGTTATTACTATCAATTGATAGTCCATGAATTTTAGATTTTGAAGCATTTTTTTAATATCTGTATGTATAATCTCTTGAGAAAATTTTTCTGTTTTGGTATCAGGTCTAACTTGAATTTCTGTTGCCATTGAAGCTTCTTCTTTATTCATAACGACTACGTGAGCCGTTTTTAATATTTTTTTCAGGTGTTTAAAACCTCTTTTGATACTGGTTGTACCTGCATTAAAACAAATTATTGTATCATGTTTGTATGCATAATCGACTATTGGTTCCAAAACTTTGTTTGAATCACCATTTAATGGTGCTACATACATAAAATCCGCATCTTTTATTGCTTTAAAGTTTATTTCATCTTCCTTGATTTCTGCATTTGCGCCTCTATGCGCCAATACGGTTCTATCCCCTTGAAAACTGACAAGTATTATAGAAAAACCTGTTGAAGTTTTTTTGCTTTGTATTATATTTTGCAAATTAACCTTTTTATTTTCAAAATATTTTAAAATTCCTTCGGAATATACATCATCTCCAATTTTAAAAATAGCCGAAGTATCAAAGCCCAGATTTGCAAGATTACATGCAGTATTAATGCCGCCGCCTCCAACATTTGAAGAAAATTTAGTAATATCTATTTTTGAACCGTAAGGATAGCTCATAAATTCAGAATTTTTATTTTTTGTGCATACTGAAACTATATTTGCATCATCACATTCAACAAATACATCCATCGTTGCGCTGCCAATTGTTATTGCTTTCACTTTACACCCTCCGCTATTTAAAAACTATTATAACACGTAACTTTGTAATAATTTTCCATATTTTGTAAACTTTTGTAAAAAAAATAAATATACACAGTGTAAAAAATATTTAGTTATTCTATAATACTTCTATACAGAGATATGTGATGTTTATATAACAAGGCTTCGAAATACGTTTCGGGCTTAGTTGTGGAAAAGTTTGAATAAGATTAGGGTTTCGAGAGGTTAGAGAGAATGGCTCTTACTATTAATACAAATATTCCGTCGTTAATTGTTCAAAGAAATTTAAATGCAGCTACAAATGCATTGAACATTTCGATGGAAAGAATGACAACCGGTTATAAAATTAACCATGCAAGAGACAATGCAGCCGGATATTCTATAGCCGATAATTGGACTACACAAATTGGTTCAATAGATATCGCAGCTCAAAATGCAGCAATGGGACTTGATATGCTCACAACTGCAGAAGAAAATTATGCTTTGATTACAGGCCATTTACAGCGCGTCAGAGACTTGACAGAACAAGCTGCTAACGGAACCTACGGTTCTGCTTCTCTAAAGGCTATACATTCGGAAATATATTCAAGACTGCAAGAAATAAGCAGAATAGCTTCTAATGCTGAATTTAATGGAATTAAGCTTATGTCAGACGGCTCTACAGCATCTAACGGAATTGATTTACAAGTCGGTCTTTATGCGGATGGCAATAGTATTATAGCTCTTGATTCAACTCTCTTTGGAGACGCATCAATTAGTGGTTTGCTCAGCGGAATAAGCGGTTTAACTACTATTGTAACAAATGCAAACGGAGGTTCTGCGCCAAGTTCATATAATAGTGATGGTGGATACAAGGCTATTGCTGCAGCATTTTCAGGATTAAAAATTTCCGGCAATGACTTGGTAATACAAACTACAGTTGGTTCGCTGGCAAAAGACACGCTTCCGTTTATAGATGAGGCTATAAATAACATATCTAAAAGAGTTACTATGCTGGGTGCAGCACAAAACAGAGTGAATTCTGCAATATCTGCTTTAGATGTTCAATCCGAAAACTTAACATCATCATTATCTACCATCAAGGATACTGATGTAGCGGCAGAATCATCAGCTTACATCAAAGCTCAAATACTTCAGCAAGCTTCGGCAACGCTTCTATCTACAGCTAACCAAGCACCTAGTATTGCTTTGAACCTTATCTAGAAGATTGTAAATATAAATAATTAAATTGTTGTTGATTGGGATATGTACTTATATATGAGATTGAAGAAATTCAATCTCTTTTTATTATGATAACTACATTGATATATTGATTTACATCTGTCTTTTTGATATCCTTTAGTTATCGTAATTGTAAGAGAGAGGAGTTTTCAAATGGATTTAATGAAAGGTAAAAAAGGTATAATTTTCGGAGTTTCTAACACTCACGGTATAGCATACGGAATTGCAAAGCAGCTATTTGAAGCAGGGGCAGATATTGCATTCACATATGCAGGAGAAACAATGGAAAAAAGAGTTCGTCCTATTGCGGAAGGAATGAATGCTAAGCTTATTATGAGCTGTGACGTTACAAATGAAGCAGAAGTAGAAGCTGTATTTAAAGAATGTGAGAAAGTCTATGGAAAATTAGATTTTGTAATCCATGCAGTTGCATTTGCTCCTAAAGAAGCTTTAATGGGCAGATTTATTGATACAACAAAAGATGCTTGGAATACTGCTCTCGGAGTTAGCTCATATTCTTTGGTAACAGTTGCTAAATATGCTGAACCAATTATGAACGAAGGAAGTTCTATTTTTGCACTTACATATCTTGGTTCAATACTATCTGTACCTAGTTACAATGTTATGGGCGTTGCGAAAGCTGCTTTAGAATCCGCAATGAGATTTCTAGCTGTTGATTTAGGTCCTAAAGGAATTAGAGTTAACTGTTTATCATCAGGACCTGTTAAAACGCTTGCATCTATGGGTATAAGCGGTTTTTCTAAAATGTTAAAAGCAGCTGTTATGAGAGCTCCTTTAAAGAAAAATGTTGCACTCGAAGATGTTGGAAAGGCAGGTTTATTCTTAGCTTCTGACTTATCAAGCGGTGTAACTGGTGAAGTTATATACTGTGACTGTGGTTGCCATTCTGCATATGCTTCTGCTGAAGAAATGGACCTTCTTGGCAACGCAGAATAAGGATGTTACTAACCTGCCGATTTATCGGCAGGTTTAATTTTAAAAGGATGTGTATATGAAAAAAATAGTATTGTCGTTTTTGTTTTTATCAATTTTGTTTTTTATGAATATAAAAGAAGCCGGTGCTGCTACTTTTGGAGAAGCAATTTCAGAGAAGCAACCTGTTGCTGTATTAATTTATGCAGATTGGGCCGATGATGCTCAACAAGTATTGCAAAGTTTTAAAACAGCGGAACTGCAATATGGCGGGAA